>CAMBCW010000077.1 GCA_945864925.1 uncultured Clostridia bacterium | reverse complement strand
CCACAATGCTTCCCAACTCTCAGCTGGACCGCTTTTTGATCCGCGTCAGCATGGGCTACCCGGACTTCAAGAGCCAGGTCAACATTCTCAGGGACCGGCATTCGGACAACCCCCTCGACCGGGCCTACGCGGTGATCGATCAGGAAGAACTGATGAAGCTGGTGCAGGAGGTCACGGAAGTCGAGGTACGGGACAGCATTTATGAATATGTGACGGCTCTGGCCGAGGCGACCCGGACCCACCCCATGGTGCAGCTGGGCATCAGTCCCCGCGGCGCGCTGGCTGTTTGCCGAATGGCCAAATCCTATGCGTATCTGCACGGACGCGATTTCGTGATGCCGGAGGACGTGGCAGCCGTTTTCCCGGACGTCTGCGCCCACCGTCTGATCCTCAGCACCAAAGCGCGCATGATGGAGGAAAGCCCCGATTCCATTCTCAAAGAAATTCTCCAGAAGACAGATATGCCTGTTCTGAAAACACGGTAAGCGGACATGATTGGACTGAAATTGTTGTGGCTTTTGTTGACCGCGGGTCTGTGGCTTCTGAGCCTGATGACCGCCAGTACGCTGCTTTTGGGCGCTGCGTGCTGCATGATCCTGCTGCCGCTGATTGTGCTGACGTTCAATTTGGCGGCGGCAAAGCGGATCAAGCTCTCGGTCAGACTCCCTGTCAATATCCGCAAGGGACAGGAGGAGACAGCGGAAATCACGGTGGAAAATCCCACGCGCATTCCGCTGTGCCGTCTAAAGTGCTGTGTACGGTTCCGGAACCAGCTGAACGGGGAGGAACAGGTCTGCCGGATCAGCTGCGGTGTGCTGCCGAAGAAAACACAGACCATGTCCCTTACCTTCCGCAGCGCATACTGTGGGCGTGTCCGCATGGAGGTCCTGAGCGCGCATCTGTATGACTGCTTTGGCCTGATCGGCGTTCCCGTCAAGGCGGACGCCCATGGGGCCTGTGTGGTGCAGCCGGACATGTTTCCGCAGAATCTGGTCATTCTTCCCGCAGCGGACAGGACGGAGGAAGCGGAGGACTATTCCAACGAGCGTCCCGGCTATGACCTCTCTGAGACCTTTCAGATTCGGGAATATGTGCCCGGCGACAGTCAGCGGCAGATTCACTGGAAGCTGAGTCAGAAGTTTGACCGGCTGATCGTCCGGGACCCGTCGCTGCCCATTACGCGCACCGCCGCCGTCTTTTGGGAGCGGACGGAGGAACATCCTGCCGTCCGAAAGACCGACGCCGAAGCGGAGGCCCTGGTATCCGTTTGCCGCAGCCTGCTTTCCCAGTCGGTTCAGTTTACCGTTTGTTGGAATGAGGCGGAAAGCGGCAGGTGTATGTTCCAGACGATCCGGGACATGGATGATCTGATCGGTCTGCTGCCCAGACTGTTCACGGCCAAAGCCTCCCAGGGAGAAAGCGGCGCTTCCCTTCTTCTGCAAAGCACGCAGGCGGGGTGCTTCTCCCACCTGATCTGCGTCACGGACCAGATTTACCCGCAGACACAGGCGCTTTCCTCTCTGGGACAGCTGACGATCCTGACCTGCGGCAGGGATGTGCCGGAGAATGGCATTCGCTTTGATGAAAGCGACTATGCACATCAGCTCGCAGAGCTTGTGGTTTGAGGAGGTGGTCAGGATGAGACAGAAAGATGAGATCGGTTTATATGCCGGGCCATCCCGGGAAACCCGCTGCGGTGCTGCGCATGTCATATCCCGTTTCGCGTTCAGCGCATTGGTGTTTCTCTCCCTGACAGAGCTTTTGATCACGGTCAGCGGATTTGAGCAGCTGCGGATGGGGCTGATATTACTGTTGGCTTCCGGCCTGCTGCTCTGCGGGGCCTTTGCCGCTGCAAGCTATTTTCGTCGGGAAAGCGTGCTGGTGCCGGTTCTGCTTGCGTTGCTCCTGCTGGTATGCGTGTTTTGCAGGAATCAGATGATGAACGGCTTCGGCACGGCCTGGAATGAAATGCGAAGCCTCTGGGCATCGGCCAAGGGTGTTCTGCTTCCCATGGCAAATGCCGAAGGACAATCCGGTATGTGGCTGGTTGGCTGCCTGCTGGGCTGTCTGCTGGCCGCCGCCAGCTATCTGCTCGTGAAGCACGCCCCCGCCGTCTGTGCCGCGCTTCTGATGGTGCTGACCGTTACGGCCTGCCTGTTCCGCGCCGGTCCATGGTTGGCGATCCCGGCTGTGGCCAGCGTTCTACTGCTGGCAGCGCACAGCGGTCAAAGGCGGCAAAGCATTGTCAGCCTGCTGTCCTGTGTGGTTTTCTCCGCGCTGGTGATCGCGGTATTGGTTCTTTTCGTTCCGTCCAGCGCCGTACAGGGGCTTTCCGATCAAAGCATGGAGTCTATCCATCATTGGCGGTATGAGCGCGGACAGGAGATACTGCCGGAGGGTGATCTTTCGCAGCCGCTTCCGAACAGCGACTCGGATGCTGCCATTTTGAAAGTGACTTCGGATACTGCGCAGACGCTTTACCTGCGCGGCTTCGTGGGGGATACCTACGAAAGGGAACGCTGGGCCACGCTCAGCAGCGAAGCGGCAGCCCAGGAAAAAGACCTGTTCTATTGGCTGCACCAGTCCGGGTTCTATCCCCAGAGCCAGCTGGCCCTGGCCGCCCGGCAGATGGGTGGATTTGAGACCGGCACGGTACGGGTCCAGAATGTGGCCGGGTGCAGTATGTACCGCTATGCGCCATGCACGATTCTCCCGGAGACAGCGGGTACTCAGAAGAATACCTTGCAGCCGTCGGACACACGGACGTCCGGCTGGAATGGTGAGCGAAGCTATTCTTATCTGACGCTCACCCATATCCAGACGGTTCTGCCGGCCCTTCTGGATTTCCTGCAAACAGATCAATCCGCACAGACAAGCGCCTATCTCCAGGCGGAGAGCGCCTACCGCGCATTCGTCCGTTCCTACGCCCTGGAGGTCCCGGCGGAGTTCCGCGCGCAGCTCGGCGCGGTCCTGGATGACTGCTGTTCCCAGTATGGCACGGCGGACAGCCTCACCAAGGAGGAGGCGCAGGTCAGCGCCCTGGCGTTCCTGGAGCAATGCTTCGGGGCGGACCGGTACGCCTCCCTTCCCCTGGAGGATACCGCGCCCGGAACGCAGTATCAATATGCCACGGTCGCAGCCCTGGCGCTGCGGTATTACGGCATCCCGGCCCGCTATGCGGAGGGCTATGTTGTGTCTGTAAACGAAAATGAGGTCACAGACGTTGATGCGGCCTGCGCGGGCGCATGGGTAGAGGTCTATCAGGACGGCGTGGGCTGGCTCCCGCTGGAACTGACGCCCGGCCTGGAAAGCCTGTCCGCAGAACAAACCGAGGACGGTGTCAAACCTGTCGGCACCGGCGCGGACGGCGAGGGAGACGGCTTGCGCGTCACGGAAGGTCAAACCCCGCAGGAGGAGCTGGATGCGCAGGACGATCAGACGCAGGAGGACCAGCCGAAGGGCGGCCAGAGGACCGGCCTTGTCACGAAGCCCGCGTTCTGGATTTTGCTCCTTGCGGCGCTTCTGCTGCTTTTGATCGCGGCCATGGTACTGCGCCGGTATCTGATCCTGCGCAAGCGCCGGGAATCCTTCACCCAGGCGGACCGCTCTGCTGCGGTGGGCTGCCTGTTCGCGGATGCCGCCGCGCTGCTGGAACCCCTGGGCCTGCGCCGGGGATGCGGCTCCATGCTGGCCCTGTGCGGCCCGGCCGGGGAACATCTGGGCACGGCCTATGGGGAGGAACTGCGGGAAATGGTCATGCTGAATGCACAGTCGCTCTTTTCCAGCCATACGCCGGATGAAGCGCAGCTGGCGCGCATGACCCGGTTCCACGAACAGACCCGCAAGGAACTCCTTGCCCATACAAAGTTCCTGAAAAAAATACAGCTTCAATGGCTGAAATGCCTGTTCTGACGCAGGCACATGACAGGAGGAATCAAAATGAAACAGAGAATTCCCGCGTTGCTGCTGGCGGTGCTTCTTCTGCTGGCATGCCTGCCCACCGGTGCTTTGGCGGCGGAAACAGGGTATTTCTACTTCTCCGCGGAAACCAGCACCCAGCTGGTGGCGGAGCCTGCCCGCATCTCCTATACAGCCGGGCAGACCATCCTGCAGGCGCTGGAAACCAGCGGCTATGTCTTTACCACCACCAGCGGCGGCTTTATTTCCGCCATTGACGGCGTGACCGGCAACTATACCTACGGAAGCGCGCCTTCCGGCGTGACCCTTGACGCAGATGCATCCAACGTGACCCATTTCCGTTTCAGCGAAGGGGAGGACAGCACGCCCTCCGCCGGGCTGCAGCAGCTGATGCGGGAAATGGCGGAATACCGGCTGGAAGCGGAGGACGTCCGGAACGCGGCAAAGGACGCCTATGACACGGCGCGGGCAAACTACTGCGGTGTATCCGACACGGCCGCGGCCGCCTATGCCAAGGCCATTTCCGACGCCATTGCAGCCTACAAAAACACCCAGGGCACCGCATACACCGTGACCTTCTCCGGTTATTCCGGCAGTCAATATGCCGTCTCGGCGGAAAACCAATACGGAAAGGTTTTCCGGGATGAAAGCCATACCGGGTCCCTTTCCCTGCCCGCAGGCGACTACACATTCTTTGTGCGGAACGGCAATTTGCAGGTATCCGGCGAGATCACGGTCAGCGGCTCCATGACGGTCAGCGCAGCCCTGCCGGAGGGCGGTTGGTTTGACGAGGACAGCTTCCAGCTCTCCAGCGGCTATGACGCGGATTTTGAGGACAACCGGTATTCCTGTACGGTGGAGAACCATACGGTCACGACCCTGGTACCGGACTCCTTTACCGGCAGGCTCTATCCCTATTTTGAACTGACCAATTCCGCAGCCGTGACGGCGATCTATACGGACGCGAACGGCGCTGCCAGGGAAAAGTCCATCCCCGCGAAATCAAAAGCCATCAGCATTGACAATGCGCTGGCCAAGGGCGCGGAGGGCAACACCGTGATTCTCCGGGCCAGTCTGGCAGGTTCAGACGGATATATCCAGAGTGAGGACCTCACTCTGCAGCTTGACAGAATGCCGACCCTTTCTGCCCTTCGCGTTACAGACAGCGCGGGAACTGCACAGGCGGCCACAGAGGCATTTTCGGATACCAAGCTGGCATATACCTATCGGATCGTGACCACCGATTCCCTGAAAATCTATCCGACCGCCGCAAACAGCAGCTACACGGTCAAAGTAAACGGCACATTCCTGTCTGCTGACGGCAGCGTGACAGTCCCGATCAGCGGCGAAACCGTCATCACCGTGACGGTATCCAGCGGCGTTTATGAGACCAACTACGTTCTGACGGTGCTGCCGGGGGCGGGAAAACAGGTGACCTTTACCATGGATGCGGACGTTTCCATTGAAGTGGTCAATCAGAACGACGAGGTGCTGGAGTACACAAGGAAATTTGAAGGCAGCAAAGTGATCTACAGCTATACCCTCGTGCCCGGAGAGACCTATTCCTATGTGGCCACCAAGGACACCTACTATCATGCGAAAAAGAGCTTCACGCTGCTGGATTCCTCCGACTCCGCCAGCAATTTTGAAGTGTCCGTCGCAGCGGGCGACTGGTTGACGGACCTGGCCCTGGGCTCCGCTGAAGCAAGCGGTAACAAGGGCAATATCGCTCTATCTTCGGACTTCTCCAGAACTACCCATTCCTACACAGCGACTGTTTCCGACGCTTCCAACGCGGTATATCTGTGGGCGACGGTTTCCAAAGGAAGCTGCACCGCGTTCTATCCCTATCACAGTACCGCCAGGGACAGCAGTACGAACAATACAATAAAGATCACCTCGAACAAGCTCACAGGTACCAATCTGACGCAGGTCCTGCTACCCGGCAGCGCCTATGAAAACACCGTGACGGTGCGCGTAACCTATACGGACAGCGCAGTCGGCGTCACATACTATACAGACTATGTGGTGAAGCTGGAGCGGACGCTCAGCCTGAAGAATATGACGGTCAGCTGCCAGGGCAGTTCCGTGACCCTGAACCGGGACAACAGCGCCAGCACCGGCTATCACAGGAGTGAAACGGCCTATTCCGTGCTGGTGCCTGCGGCTGCATCTTCGCTGGAACTGACCCTTCAGACGCACACCGATACGCCCAAATACGGCGATACGGATAACGGCTATGAGATCGCCGTAAACGGAAAGCCGGTATCCGCATCCGGCACGGCCACCGTGGCCTTAAACGGCACGGAAACAGCGGAAAACATCACGGTGACGCTGACCAACCGGTATAATACCACGGCAAAGACGGAGTACCAGATCACCGTAAAAAAAGCGCCCACCATCGCCGTCACATTCAACCTTCAGCCGGCGGGGGCCCTGGTGTATCTCTATGAGACGGTGACCGGCAACCGCGTCTGGCCGAATGCCGACGGCAGCTACGCCCTGTCAGAAGGCTTTACCTATTTCTGCAGCCTGACCAAAAACGGATATGTGGGACAGAGCGGAACCATGGCGATCTCCTCTGACAGCGGAACCACGGTCCTGACCTTTGGGGACCGGCAGTTCCAGACCCCGGGGAACGTCTCTATCACGCTGCAGGCTGCGCCGGAGAACGCCGCCATTGACTCTGGCATGGATTCCGAATGGGCGGATTTCCGCGGGACCGCCTATTCAAACGGTGTGATGACTGGGGGCAAGAACAGCAATAACTGTGTGACAGACGTCAAGACGCCAATCGTTGCGGAGGACGGGACCCTGTATTGGGCCGTCAAACTGGGCGACGGCTATTCCTCGGACGCGGTCAGCAGTCCCATCCTGGTGGATAATTGCCTGATCGTCTATGCGGGCGAAAACCTCTACCGCGTAGACAAGGATACCGGCGCGATCCTGAAAACCGGGACTATGGCTGGGAAATCCAGCTTTGCCATCAACAGCCCGACCTACTGCGACGGGATCATCCTGGTCGGCCTGTCTGACGGGCGTATCCAGGCGTTCAACGCCGATACGCTGGAATCCCTCTGGATTTACACAGACCCCCTGGGCGGTCAGCCCAACTGCCCCATCACGGTCTGCAACGGGTATGCCTACACGGGCTTCTGGAAGGGAGAAGATAAGGAAACCAGCTTTGTCTGCGTCTCCCTGACCGATGAGGACCCCACAAGCGCGACCGAAGCGAAGAACGCCACATGGCGGCATGTGCAGGACGGCGGCTTCTATTGGGCCGGTGCGTATGCCTGTGAGGATTTTGTCATGGTGGGCACGGACGACGGCGCGGCAGGCTGCTCCTATCTGTATCTGTTCGACCCGCTGACCGGCGCTGTTCTGGATTCCCGGAGCGGCTTCAATGGGGACATCCGAAGCACAGTCAGCTATGATGCGTCCACCAATGCGTACTACTTCACCTCCAAGGGCGGCAGCTTCTACTGTGCCACAGTGGGAGAGCAGAACGGCAGCTACCGGATCACCGATTGCAAGGAGCTGAAACTGAGTAACGGCGCAGATGATCCGGCCAATCCGCCCATGAGCACGTCAACGCCGGTGGTGTACAACGGCAGAGCCTACATCGGCGTCAGCGGCACCGGCCAGTTCTCCGCCTATTCCGGCCACAACATCACGGTGATTGACCTGGCAAGCTGGAGTATTGCGTACACCGTTCCGACCCAGGGTTATCCGCAGACCAGCGGCCTGCTGACGACCGCCTATGAGCGTACCGGTTATGTGTACGTCTACTTCTTCGACAACTATACACCCGGAACGCTGCGGGTCCTGCGGGACAAAGCTGGTCAGACAGCGGCGGATTATGTGACAAAAGAGACTTACAGCGGCACTTCCTATCAAACGCCCTACGCGGTCTTCACCCCGGCGGGCGATCAGGCGCAGTACGCCATTTGCAGCCCCATTACGGACGCCAACGGGACGATCTATTTCAAGAACGACTCTGCCTATCTGATGGCCTTTGGCAGCGCAATTTCGTCTCTGGAGGTCACAACACAGCCCTCCAAGACGGTCTACCAGGCCGGTGAAACTTTCTCCAAGGACGGCATGGTAGTCACGGCGACTCTGGCCAATGGCCTGACGCGGGATGTGACGGCCATGATGTCCGCGCCGGAAGGAACACTGACAGACAGAACGACGGAAGTCACTTTACAGCTCGGACGGGGCCAGACCATGTATCACAACCAGTCCGCCAGTGGCGGTAAGATGCAGGCGGGCGTAACCACGACGCCTCTGACTGTGACAGTCTCCATCCGCGTCGGTGAAAGCGCCGCGCTTTGGGGCGACGTGAACGGGGATGGAAAAGTCGACAGCACGGACGCAGTTCTGCTCCTTCGATATGCAGCCAAGCTGTCTGTCACCATTGACACTTCAGTTGCCGATGTCAGTGGGGATGGAAAAATCGATTCGACAGACGTTGTTTTGATTCTTCGCTACGCTGCAAAACTGATTTCCAAGTTCCCAGTTGAGGAGTAAATGCAAATGATAAAGCGAAACATGATACTAGGTTTCCTCTGCCTGTTGCTTCTTACCACGTTGATTGTTCCTGCGATGGCGGTGTCTGCCTGCACTGTTTCGGTGCAAGCAGACGGCGGCACACGCAAGCCCGGAGAGAGCGTAACCTTAAAAGTCGAGATTTCTCAAAACCCCGGCTTTTCCAATTTCGATCTTGGCATCGTTTATGACAGGAACGTCCTGACGCTGACTGGTATTCAGACCCAACAGGATGTGAAGCTATCCGATACGGAAACTGTCTCGACGCCCTTCCTCTGCGGCCCTCTCGCCGTTGTCAACCTGCAGTATATCGATGAGGAAAACGGAAACGCATTGATTGGCTACATCGCTGCTGCCAATGTGCAGAATGTAACCAAAGACGGCACGCTCTTTACTCTATCGTTCACGGTAAAGGAGAATGCGCCTGGCGGGAAAACGCAGGTGTCCATTAAGCCCTTCACCTTCGTGAATGAACAGCGGCAAGAGTTGAATGTTTCGTATCTTTCCGCCGAACTGACGATTGATGCGCCAGCCGGAGAGCAAGGCGCAAATGGTCAGAACGCCGGTGCGGAGGCACAACCGTCCGCTTCCATGGACAATTTCAAGCAAACCGTGACCTATTCCGGCTATTCGGATGTGGATGAAAGCAAATGGTACGGCACACAAAAGGAAGGCGCAGTCCTCTGCGCGGTACAGCTTGGAATTATGGCTGGCCGCGGAAACGGGAAATTTGCGCCGGAGGACAATATCACGCTGGCCGAAGTGATCAAGATGGCGGCTGTCACGCACAGCATTTACATGGGCGATGGCTATATATTCGATCAGAGTCAGGGCGATCACTGGTGGGATACCTATTTGACCTATGCGGTGTTCAGCGGTGTTTTGGGTGCAAAGGATTTTCAGAATTTGCAGCAGACTGCGACCCGCGCACAGATGGCATATGTGTTTGCCCACGCGCTTCCCGAAGCAGAGCTGGAACCGCTGCATGAAACGGTATCTGTCCCGGATGTGGCGTCTGGCAGCCCATACGCATCTGAGATTTTGCAGCTCTACCGGGCCGGTATTCTCCATGGCCGGAGTGCAGATGGGCGTTTCGCGCCGGACAGCGCAATTTCCCGCGCGGAGGCTGCGGCGATCATCAGCCGGGTAGCCTGCAAGTCTGAACGCAGTTAAGGAGACAGACAGGATGAAGAAAACGTCACCCAGGCGGGCGGTTGCCTGCATCTTACTCGCGGCAATTCTGCTGCTCATGAGCGCCTGCACACAAACGCAGGATACGCAGTTGGAGAAAACAGCAAACTATCTGCAGGCGCAGATTTCAGAGCCTACTTTCTCCTCTATCGGCGGCGAGTGGCTGGTTTTTGGACTGGCGCGCTCCGACGTCAAGGTTTCCGAACGCTATTATGAGGCTTACTACAAAAATGCAGAAAGCTATGTCAGAGAGAAGAACGGCGTCCTCCACGATAAAAAATACACGGAATATTCCCGCCTCGTTCTGGCCCTGACAGCAATCGGCAAAGACCCGGCAGATGTGGCAGGCTACAACATGCTGCAGCCCTTAGGCGACTTCCAGGCTGTGACGCAGCAGGGAATCAACGGCGCGATTTTCGCGCTTCTGGCCCTGGACAGCGGCGGCTATGAAATGCCTGTCTCTTATACACATCTGACGCTGCCGACGATATGCAGTGTGTA
>CAMBCW010000076.1 GCA_945864925.1 uncultured Clostridia bacterium | reverse complement strand
ACGTCTCGTGGGCTCGGAGATGTGTATAAGAGACAGGATCCAGCATGGCGGCCAGGGCGCCGGAGATGTAGTCCTTGGCCCGGCGGACAGCAGTTTCCAGATCATAGCCCTTGGCCAGATTGGCCGCGATGGCGCTGGACAGGGTGCAGCCGGTGCCGTGGGTATTGGGATTGTCAATCCGTCTGCCTTCAAACCATTTGGCTTCACCATTGGCGCAGAGCAGATCGTTGGCGTCATTGACGCTGTGGCCGCCCTTGAGCAGAACGGCGCAGCAGTAGCGCCGGCTGATCTGCGCCGCCGCCTCCATCATGTCCTCCCTGCTGCGGATCTCCATGCCGGAGAGCACTTCCGCCTCCGGAATATTGGGCGTGACCAGGGTAGCCAGCGGAATCAGATCCCGCTGCAGGGATACCACAGCGTCCGATTCCAGCAGGCTGGAGCCGCTGGTGGCCACCATCACCGGGTCCACCACGATGTTCTCCGCCCGGTAAAAGCGGAGACGCTCCGCGATGGTCTGGATCAGCTTCTCCGAGGAAACCATTCCGATTTTCACCGCATCCGGCCGGATGTCGGTGAACACCATGTCGATTTGCTGCCCAAGGAACGCCGGAGTTACCTCCAGAATCCCTGTCACGCCGGTGGTGTTCTGGGCCGTCAGCGCCGTGATGGCGCTCATGGCGTACACCCCATTCATGGTCATCGTTTTCAGATCGGCCTGAATACCGGCGCCTCCGCTGCAGTCACTGCCAGCGATTGATAATGCTGTTTTCATGGTCTTTCTCCTTTGCATTATTTTTATAAAGCGACAGAGAGTGGTGCCCCCGGTCTGCCGCTGTTTTTCTGTTACTTCCAAAGCTGCCAAAAGGCTTCCAGCCGGAAAAAGTCCCGCAGATAGCAGTCCGACAGTGCCTGCAGCTCCGCCTGCCGGGACTCGTGGGCGTCATAGACCCCGATCAGCGGAAAGCCTGCCGCCTTGGCCGTGCGGGCTCCGTGGAAGGCGTCCTCGAATACCGGCGTCTCCTCCTTTTGCGTCCCCAGAAATCCCAGGGCCTGTTCAAAAATGGCCGGCTCATCCTTGCCGTGGCCCACGCCGGTGCAGGTGAAGATCTCCCGGAAAAAGCCGTCCATGCCGCACCGGCGCAGCGCCGCGTCAATCTGATAGCGGTCCGTGGCCGTGGCGATACACAGGGCCCTCCCCCGCTGCCGCAGTTCCTCCAGGAGGGCCATGACGCCGGGTTTGGGCTGGGCCTGGTAGAAGTAGAAATCCTCCACCGTCCGGTTGACGCCGTCCATGATTTCTTCCACGGACTGCTGCAGGGCATACCGCTGCCGCAGATAGCAGGCGGACTGCCGCAGGCTCATGGTTTTCAGGGTCTGCTGCAGGTTTTCCTCCGGCGTTTTGCCGGCGGAGCGCAGATACTTCTCCCCGGCCGTATCCCAGATGGACATGGAATCAAACAGCGTTCCGTCAAAATCGAAAATTGCCCCCCGCAGCTTCATGGATTCACCATCTGCTCCGAGAGCCGCAGCAGACTGCGGCAGGCCGCTTCAATGTCCTGCGCGCCAAAAATGGCGCTGACCAGGGCCACGCCGTCCACTCCGGAGCCCGCCAGCTCCGGGAGGTTGTCCCGGTTGATGCCGCCGATAGCCACCACCGGCACGTCCACGGCCCTGCAGATTTCCTGCAGAGTTTCCCGGGAGAGAACCGAGGCGTCAGCCTTGGTGGCGGTAGCAAACACCGCCCCCACCCCCAGGTAATCCGCGCCGCTGCGGACCGCCTCCAGCGCCTGCGCCACGCTGTGGGCGGAAACGCCGACGATCATGCCGCTGCCGACCGCACGGCGGACGTCTCTGGCGGCCATATCCGCCTGGCCCACATGGACGCCGTCGGCCCCGCACTGCAGCGCCACGTCCACATTGTCGTTGATCAGGAACGGAACGCCGTATGCCCCGCACAAAGCCCGGATTTCCCGGGTTTCCGCCAGAAACGCCGCCTGGTCCAGGTTCTTTTCCCGCAGCTGGACGCAGGTGACGCCGCCCTTCAGTGCGGATTCCACCTGCTCATACAGGCTCTGCCGGCCGGTCCAGGCCCGGTCTGTGACGGCGTAGAGGGTCATCATCTTTTTATCGCACTTCATAGCGCGCCCCTTTCTCCAGCTGCTCCGGCGTCATGCGGAAAACAGCGTCGATGATATAATTCCGGTAGGAAGCGTTGCCGTCCAGCGCCGAAAGGCGTCCCCGGGCTATCTCGCCGGCCAGACCCATGGTGCAGACGGCAGCCGCCGCCGCTTCCAGGATGCGGCCGGGATTGGCCGCCGCAAAGGCGGCGGTCATGGCGGAGAGCTGGCAGCCGGTCCCGGTGACGCTGGCCATCATGGGATGGCCGTTGCGGATGCACCAGGCTGTTTTGCCGTCGGTCACAACGTCGATGACGCCGGTCATAGCCACCACGGCGCCGGTTTGCTCCGCAACCGCCCGGGCCAGGGCCACTGCCTCCTCCAGGGTGTCCTCTGTGAGCTTGTCCGCCGCGTCGGCGTCCACCCCCTGGGTGGTGCCGCTGCCGGAGGCCAGGGTCTTGATCTCTGAGACATTGCCCCGAATCACGGCAAAGCGTACCTGTTCCAGCAGCCGCAGCACCGTTTCCGTCCGCAGCCTGGAGGCGCCTGCGCCTACCGGGTCCAGCACCACTGGGTGATCCAGCTCGTTGGCCCGCTTCCCCGCTGCCAGCATGGCCGGGACGGTCCGGCTGTTCAGCGTCCCGATGTTCAGGTTCAGGCCGCTGCAGATGCCGGTGATTTCCGCCGCTTCCTCCGGATCGTCGGCCATAATGGGCGACGCACCGCAGGCCAGCAGGAGATTGGCGCAGTCGTTGACGGTCACATAGTTGGTGATATTATGAATCAGCGGATGTTTGCTTCTGACGTTCCGAAACGCAGTTTTCAGCACAGCTGCTCCTCCTCAGCGGTTCAGACGCTCCTGCATGGAGCGCAGGACCCCGGTTCTTTTCAGGCTATAGATGAGAACGCCGGAAATCAGGGCGCCGGCGGCAGTGGAGATCAGGAACGGGACGATGTAGGCGTAAAAGGCAATCTCCGCCGCATTCATCCCCATCAGGAAAATCGCCACCGGGTAGGCGCACAGGCCGCCGAGAACGGCTGTGCCAAAGACCTCGCCGATCAGCGTGGCCAGGATATTTTTTGTCTTCCAATAGACCAGGCCGCACAGCAGGGCGCCGAACATACTGCCGGGAAAGGCCATCAGGCTGCCCAGGCCCAACAGATTGCGGATCAGCGCCGCCAGAAATGCAGCGCCCAGTCCGTACCCCGGCCCCAGCAAAACGGCGCACAGAACATTCACCATGTGCTGCACCGGCGAGCACTTGCTGCCAAACACCGGGAAGGAAAACAGGCTGCCTACCACCGCCACGGCGCAAAAGATTGCGGCGACGGTCAATTTTTTCAGATTGGTCTGCTTCATTTTTTGATTTCTCCTTATAATATAGAGGAGGCGGCCGGTCTCGTGTCGTATCACAGCGGCGCTTCCCCAAAAATGGGCGCAGCGCTCCCGGGGAGCTCTGCACGGAAGGTCGGTCGAGACTCACTGGTCTCCTCTCACGCCGGAACACGGCTTCCCATCGCTGTCATACAAGGCCCAGGGCGCTCCCCCTCAGCCCGTCACGGACACACCGTGCCTGACGGAATCACTTCCTTTCACAAAAACACAAAAACAGGAGACGCCCACGGACGCCTCCTGTAAAAAATCCTTATCGCAACGACTTCCTACGGCGGCATTATCCGCATCAGGTAAAGGGTCGAAGTTGATGACTTCCTCTCAGCCTGCTTCCACAAGCTCCCCTGTGTTTAATTGTGACTTTATTCTACAACGGCAGCGGACGGATTGCAAGCAGTTTCTTGCTCCGGTTTCCGGCGTTTTTGCGGGCGGCGCAGAATTCACAAATAATTCACACAGACCTATTGACAATTTCAGGCCAGAGTGGTACATTACATTTAGCACTCAGGGAGATTGAGTGCTAAACTGTGAGGTGATATCCATGGAGCTGACGGCGCGACAAAAGAAGATCCTCCGCGCCATTGTGGACAGCTACATTCAGACCGCGGAACCTGTGGGCTCCAAGACCCTGGCCGCCATGGCCGACATGGACTGCAGCTCCGCCACCATCCGCAACGAAATGGCCGAGCTGACCCAGATGGGCCTGCTGGAGCAGCCCCACACTTCCGCCGGACGCATCCCCTCCCCGGCCGGCTACCGGCTGTATGTGGACGAGCTGATGCAGGATTACCGGCTCAGCGTGGATGAAACCCAGAGTCTGAACCAGGCCATGGAGCTCAAGATGCAGGAGGTGGACAAAGTCATCTCCCAGGTGAGCAAAATGGTTTCCAAGATGACCAACCTGCCGGCCGTGGCTATGACCGCCGCCGCCGGTACCCTGACGGTGCAGCGTTTCGACATTCTGCAGGCCAGTGCCGGGAGCTTTATCCTGGTGGTCATGGTCAGCAACGAGGCCGTCCGGAACAAGCTCATCAAGCTGCCGCTGAACTGCACCGAACAGGATTTGAAGCTGCTGGCCGCCGTGCTCAACGCCTCCCTGACGGAGTTGCCCGCCGACGGCTTCACCCCGGAGCTGCTGCAGCGGGTCACCCGCAGCGCCGGCCCTGCCGCTTCCCTGGTGCCTGTGATTGTGGATTTCACCACCCATGTGCTCCAGGAGGAGCAGAAGAGCCAGGTTTACGTCAGCGGCCAGATGAAGCTGCTGGGCCAGCCCGAATACCGGGATGTGGAAAAGGCCCAGGAGGTCCTCTCCACCCTGGATAGCGACGCGCTTTCCAATCTGCCCGCCACTTTATCGGACACCACCGGAACCCAGATCCTGGTGGGACCGGAAAACATCGCCCGGGAGCTGCGGGACACCAGTGTGGTCATGACCCGCTTCGACATCGGCGACGGCATGCAGGGCCTCATCGGCGTGGTTGGCCCCACGCGGATGGATTACGCCCAGGTGACGGCCCGGCTGAGTTATTTTGCAGAAAATTTGGGCCGCATGTTCTCCAAACCGGAGCTGCCGCCCAGTCCAGAACAAAAAGAACCAGGAGACGAGTGATCCATGGAAGAAAACAAGCAAACCCCTGAGACCGAAGTGACCGAGGAAACCAAAGCCCCGGAAGCCGAGGCCCCGGAAACAGAAACGCCGGAAACAGCGGTCCCCCCGGAGGAAGCCCCCAAGCCCGATCCGGTGGAGGAATTAAAGGCCAAGCTGGCCGCGGAGCATGAAAATTACCTGCGGTTGGCCGCCGAATATGATAATTTCCGCAAGCGCACCCAAAAAGAGCGCGACGCTCTCTACACCGACATCAAAGCCGAAACCGTCGGCAAATTCCTGCCGGTGTTTGACAACCTGCAGCGGGCGCTGAAACAGGAAACCGCCGATGAGGCCTACAAGAAGGGCGTGGAAATGACCATGACCGGCCTCATGTCCATCATGGACAGCCTGGGCGTCCAGAGCTTCGGCCAGGTGGGCGACGCCTTCGATCCCAACTACCACAATGCCGTCATGCAGCGGGCCGACGAAAACTTCGGCGAGAGCATCATCTGCGAAGTGTTCCAGACCGGCTTCAAGGTCGGCGACAAAGTCGTCCGCCACGCCATGGTGGTGGTAGCAAATTGATTGCATCAATTTGCAGGTAAAAAGTAAGAGTGAATAGGGAATAAGTATGGTGTCCGGCAAAGCCGGACGATTGGATATCGCCGCGAAGCGGCACCTCAATTCTTCATTCTTCATTTTTCATTTTGTAAAACCTACACATCCATTCAGGAGGTATTTATTATGAGTAAGATTATCGGTATCGACCTTGGTACAACCAATAGCTGTGTCGCCGTGATGGAAGGCGGCGAACCCGTCGTCATCCCCAACGCAGAAGGCAACCGCACCACGCCTTCCGTGGTAGCCTTCTCCAAGACCGGCGAGCGTATGGTGGGTCAGGTGGCCAAGCGCCAGGCTGTCACCAACCACGCTCGGACCATCTCCTCCATCAAGCGGGAAATGGGCAGCAACTACAAAGTGGAAATCGACGGCAAAAAGTACACCCCCCAGGAAATCTCCGCTATGATCCTGCAGAAGCTGAAGGCGGACGCCGAGGCTTATCTGGGCGGCACCGTCACCGAGGCCGTCATCACCGTCCCCGCCTACTTCACCGACGCCCAGCGTCAGGCCACCAAGGACGCCGGCAAGATCGCCGGTCTGGACGTGAAGCGTATCATCAACGAGCCCACCGCCGCGGCTCTGGCTTACGGACTGGATAAGGACCACGATCAGAAGATCATGGTCTACGACCTGGGCGGCGGCACCTTCGATGTCTCCATCCTGGAGATCGACGACGGCGTCATCGAGGTCCTGGCCACCGCCGGCAACAACCGTCTGGGCGGCGACGACTTCGACGAGTGCATTATGAAGTATCTGGTCAGCGAGTTCAAGCGCACCGATGGCGTGGACCTCAGCACCGACAAGGTGGCCATGCAGCGCCTGAAGGAGGCCGCCGAGAAGGCCAAGATCGAGCTGTCCGGCGTCACCTCCTCCAACATCAACCTGCCCTATATCACCGCCGACGCCACCGGCCCCAAGCATCTGGACATGACCCTGACCCGGGCCAAGTTCAATGAGCTGACGGCCCACCTGGTGGAGGCCACCATGGGCCCCGTGAATCAGGCTATGTCCGACGCCGGCCTCAAGGCGGGCGATCTGAGCAAGGTCCTGCTGGTGGGCGGCTCCAGCCGTATCCCCGCTGTCCAGGACGCCGTCAAGAAGATGACCGGCAAGGACGGCTTCAAGGGCATCAACCCCGACGAGTGCGTGGCCGTGGGCGCTGCCATCCAGGGCGGCGTGCTGGGCGGCGACGTCAAGGGCATCCTGCTGCTGGACGTCACGCCCCTGTCTCTGGGCATCGAGACCCAGGGAGGTGTGTTCACCCGTCTGATCGACCGCAACACCACCATCCCCACCAAGAAGAGCCAGATCTTCTCCACCGCTTCCGACGGCCAGACCTCCGTGGAGGTCCACGTGCTGCAGGGCGAGCGGGAAATGGCTGCCTACAACAAGACTCTGGGCAAGTTCCAGTTGACCGGCATCGCGCCCGCGCCCCGCGGCGTGCCGCAGATCGAGGTCACCTTTGATATCGACGCCAACGGCATCGTGAATGTCACCGCCACCGACAAGGGCACCGGCGCCGAGCAGCACATCACCATCACCTCCTCCTCCAACCTGAGCAAGGAAGACATTGACAAGGCCGTGAAGGAAGCTGAGCAGTACGCCGCCGAGGACAAGGCCCGCAAGGACGAGGTCGATACCCGGAACATGGCCGACCAGATGGTCTACCAGACCGAGAAGGCCCTGAGCGATCTGGGCGACAAGGTCTCCGACAGCGAGAAGGCCCCCGTACAGGCCGCCATCGACCACCTGAAGGAAACCCTGAAGGGCAATGACGTGGCCGCCATCAAGGCCGCCACCGAGGAATGCCAGAAGGCCTTCTATGCCATCAGCGAGAAGCTGTACCAGCAGCAGGCTCCCCAGGGCGGCGCCCAGCAGCCCGGCGGCAGCCAGGGTCCCAACGATGACGGCGTGGTGGACGCCGACTACGAAGAGGTCAACTGATTGCATCCATCCCGGGGAGGCCTGCGCTTCCCCGGGAGATGTTCGTAAAAGAGCAGTCCCCCGTGCGCTCCACAACAGTCTTCCGTGTCATTGCGAGGCCAGTCCGCAGACTGGCCGTGGCAATCCGTCTCCTGACGGAATGCCTGCAAGGGGCACGGATTGCCACGTCGCTGCGCTCCTCGCAATGACATGCCATTCTCCGCGCACTGACAGCGGAGCACGAAGGGACTGACATAGAGGTAACATTATGGCTGATAAACGAGACTACTACGAGGTCCTGGGCGTTGAAAAAAACGCCTCCGAGGGCGAGATTAAAAAGGCCTACCGCAAGCTGGCCATGAAATATCACCCGGATCAGAACCCCGGTGACAAGGCTGCGGAGGAAAAATTCAAGGAGATCAACGAAGCCTACGAGGTGCTCTCCGACGCAGACAAGAAGGCCCGCTATGACCAGTTCGGCTTTGCCGGTGTGGACCCCAACTTCGGTGCCGGCGGAGGCGCCTATGGCGGCGGCTTCTCCGGCTTTGACGGCTTTGATCTGGGCAGCATCTTCGGCGATTTCTTCGGCGGCGGCGCCACCAGCTCCGGCGGACAGCGCCGCAGCGGCCCTACCCGGGGACAGAACCTGGGCGTGGAGCTGGAGATCACCTTTGAGGAAGCTGCTTTTGGCTGTGAAAAGGAGATCACCTTCGGGCGCATTGAGCCCTGCTCCACCTGCGGCGGCAGCGGCTGCAAGGCCGGCACCCAGCCGGAGACCTGTTCCCGCTGCGGCGGCCGGGGCACCATCCGCACCCAGCAGAATTTCATGGGCATGACCATGCAGTCCGAGAGCCCCTGTCCCACCTGCGGCGGCAAGGGCAAGCTGATCAAGGAGCCCTGCACCACCTGCAAGGGCAAGGGCAAGGTGCGGCGGAACAAGACCATGAAGGTCCAGGTGCCCGCCGGCATCGACAACGGCCAGTCCTTCCGCCTGCGGGGCGAAGGCAACTGTGGTTCCAACGGCGGCCCCTGCGGCGACGTTCTGGTGACTGTCGCCGTCAAGCCCCACGCCATCTTTGAGCGGGACGGCGCCAACGTCCTGTGCGAGATGCCCATCACCTTCACCCAGGCAGCCCTGGGCGCAGAGATTGAAGTCCCCACCCTGGACGGCAAGGTGCGCTACAACATCCCCGAGGGCACCCAGACCGGCACCACCTTCCGGCTCAAGGGCAAGGGTATTCCCTATGTGGGCTATAAGAACCGCGGCGACCAGTACGTCACCGTGGTGGTGGAGACCCCCACCAAGCTGACGCGGGAGCAGAAAGAGCTGCTGAAAAAGCTGGAAGCCACCCTGGACGATGACGGCCAGCCCAAGCGCAAGGGTTTCTTTGAAAAGCTCCGGGACAGCTTTGACAGCTGACGCGGAGCCCGCGCGGCCCAACTGCAGGAAATGCGCATGACCCGAGCCATGCCGTTTCCTGCAAATTTTGATATTCTTCGCTCACACCCCCAACCATTCCCCCACGCGGGAAAGATAGAAAACAGGTTTGGAACAACAATGCCAGTATGGAAGGGAGCCGCAGAATGAAAAAATCATATCAGAAACAGTGGGTCGGCGTGTTTGGTGATCCGGTGGACGATAATCCAACCGTCGTAATGGAGCAGGCCGCGTTTGACGCGGAGCACACCGGGATGGCGTATCTGACGATCCAGGTCAAGGAAGGGGATCTGAAGGCTGCCATGGACGGCATGCGGGCAATGAATTTCACCGGCATCAATATTACCATGCCTCACAAGGGTGCCGTCCTCCCCTACCTGGACGAAATCTCCGAAAGCGCCGGAATCATGGGTGCAGTCAATACCGTTTACCGGAAGGACGGCAAGCTGGTCGGCGAAAACACAGACGGAAAGGGCTTCCTGAGAAGCCTGCAGGACGAAAACATCCCAATCCAGGGACAAAAAGCCGTCATACTGGGCGCAGGCGGCGCAGCCAGAGCGATTGCCGTGGAGCTGGCAGGCGCCGGAATTCATACCGTTACGGTCATCAACCGGGACGAAACCAGAGGGCAGGCCCTGGCGGATATCCTCAATAAGCACACGTCCGCGCATGGCGTTTTTATTCCGTGGAAGGGGGCTGCTGTCATTCCGGCGGATACGGATATTCTGGTCAACGCAACGCCTGTCGGTTTTACAGATGACAACAAGCCGGATCTTGCCTATGACAGTCTCAAGGCGGGAATGATTGCATGTGACGTGATTCCCAATAAAGTCTGGACCGCCTTCCTGCTGGAAGCCAAAGCAAGAGGACTGCGGACTTTGAATGGACTGCAGATGCTTGTGAACCAGGGCGCCATTGCCTATGAATTGTGGACCGGCAAGCCAGCGCCTGTCGCCGTCATGAGACAAGCCATGGAAAATGAGTACCAAGTGAAGTTATCATTTTGATGATCGGCTCGAGAAAGCAGCTGCAAGTTTCAGCAAGTGTATTTTCTTCCGTGTCATTGCTGTGAAACAGCAGAAGCCTGTAGGGCGCGACGACCCCGGCGCGCCGTTTGGCGCAGTTGGTGAAGGAATGCAGCTGCCTGCAAACGGCACGCCCAGTGGTCGTGCCCTACAAAAGTA
>CAMBCW010000075.1 GCA_945864925.1 uncultured Clostridia bacterium | reverse complement strand
ATGGAAAAGTGTTCGTAAATTGTGAGATTCACTGATGTCTGCCCACAAAATCTGTGATTATTTTCATGCAGTAAACAAGTAAACCGCTTTAGATGCGGCGCCGCAGAGCCAATAGGGCAACCAGATTCGGCAAGCACATGAGCCCATTGAGCAGGTCGGAAACCGCCCAGGCTGCCCGCAGATCCATGGTGGCTCCCAGTACCACCACAGCCACATAGCACAGCCGGTAAATCTGAACGCCGCTGTCTCCCCAAAGATATCCCGCGCATCGGACTCCATAGAGCTGCCAACTGATCAGGGTCGCCAAAGCCAGCAGTCCCAGGCTCAGGGCCGACAGCGCCGCCGCCCAGGAGCCAAATACGGTGGACAGGGCCGCTGTGGCCAGCTCCGCCCCGGCCGGAACACCATAAGCAATGGGCACACCGCTGCTGAGGATGGCCACGGCCGTCAGCGTACACAGCACCACCGTGTCCACAAAAACCTCGAAAATGCCGAAGAGTCCCTGCTCCTCCGGCGCTGCCTCCGCCGACGCATGGGCAATGGGCGCTGAGCCAAGTCCCGCCTCATTGGAAAAAATCCCCCGGGACACCCCCCAGCGGACCGCCTGCCGAATTCCGATCCCCACACCGCCGCCCAGTACTGCCCGGGGGAAAAAAGCGCCGCGGAAAATTGCAGAAAAGACCTGCCCCAGATTCCGCCAGTGCAGGCCGATGACCGCCAGAGCGCCCAGCACATAGATCCCCGCCATAACAGGCACCAGCCGTTCCATCACGGCGCCGATGCGTCTGGCGCCCCCCAGGGTCACCAGCGCCACAATCAGAGCTGCGGCCAGACCTGTGACCAGGGCCGCTGCGAAGGACTGTACCTGCGGCAGCGCCGTAACAACGGCAGCGGCAATGGTATGCACCTGGACGATGTTGCCCATGCCGAAAGAAGCCAGCACCGTACACAGTGCAAAGGCCGCTGCCAGGGGCCGCCACCGCTCCCCCATTCCCCGGCGGATATAATACATGGGACCACCCAGGTATTCACCATTCGCATCCCGAATGCGGTAACGCATGGCCAGCACCACTTCCGCGTATTTCGTCGCCATGCCGAAGAACGCCGAAACCCACATCCAAAATACGGCGCCCGGCCCGCCCAACGCAATGGCTCCGGCCACCCCGGCGATATTTCCGGTGCCCACGGTAGCGGCCAGCGCTGTGCAGACCGCCTGGAAAGACGAGCGGCTGCCGCCCCGGAGGCTTCTGCCCACCTGCCGGATGGAGGCGCCCAGTTTCCGCAGCTGGACAGCCCGGGTGACCCAGGTCATCAGCAGTCCCACTGCCAACAGCAGGATCATCATTGGCGTTCCCCAGACCAGCTCTGCCAGTTTCTCCATGGACATCCCTCCTCTGGCTTCAGCATATGCGCTTCGCCGGACTTTCTTGACAATCACCGGAAATAACGCGGAGTTCTTGAATTTTGGGCATACTTGCAGTATGATAAATTCAAGAAATATCTCTGGGAGGTACTTATGAGAGACGGTTTTATCACGGTGGCCGCCGGCACGCCCCAACTGCGGGTGGCTGACTGTTCCTATAATGCGGAGCAGAGCCTGCTCCTGATCCGTCAGGCTGCCGGGCAGGGCGTGAAGCTGCTGGTGCTGCCGGAGCTGGGCCTGACCGGCTACACCTGCGGCGACCTGTTCCTGCAGCCCACACTCCTGCGGGGTGCGGAGGACGCGCTGGGCCTGCTTCTGGAGCAGACGAAGGATCTGGAGCTGGTCTGGCTGGCCGGTCTGCCCATCCGGGTGGGCGGCGCCCTGTATAACTGCGCCGCCGTTTGCCAGCGGGGACGGCTTCTGGGTGTGGTTCCCAAGACCCACATTCCCAACTATGGCGAATTCTATGAAAAGCGTCACTTTGCCGCTGCGCCTGCCGGTCTCTCCTCCATCCGCCTGTGCGGCCAGGAGACTCTTTTCGGTACCAAACTGCTGTTCCAGTGTGAAAATATGCCGGAGTTTGTTCTGGGCGCAGAAATCTGCGAGGATCTCTGGGTTCCCTTGCCGCCGTCCAATCAGCTGGCTGCCGCCGGCGCCACCGTTCTGTGCAATCTGTCCGCCAGCAACGAGGTCGTTTTCAAGGCCGATTACCGCCGTCAGCTGGTCACCGGGCAATCCGCCCGGCTCTCTGCTGCCTATCTCTATGCCAGCAGCGGGGATGGGGAATCCACCTCCGACCTGGTGTTTTCCGGTCATGACCTGATTGCGGAAAACGGTGCGGTCCTGGCGGAGCAGCGCTTTGCCACCGGCTTGGTCGCCACGCAGATTGATGTCCAAAGGCTCAATCAGGAGCGCCGGCGCATGCTGAATTTTGAGCCTACCCAGCCGGAAGGCTATGAAACCGTCCGTTTCCTCTGGACTTTGTCCGAAACCGTTCTGACCCGCCCTGTCCCTCCCATGCCGTTTGTCCCCACGGAAGACAGCAACCGCAGTGCCACCTGCGAAGAGATTTTGAATCTGGCCGCCTTAGGCCTGAAGCGCCGTCTGGAGCACACCGGCGCCAAAACCGCCGTGGTCGGCCTGTCCGGCGGCCTGGATTCCACCCTGGCCCTGCTGATTATTCTGCGGGCCTTTGACCTGCTGGGCCGGAACCGGAAGGACATTCTGGCCGTCACCATGCCCTGTTTCGGGACCACCGTCCGTACCCGCAGCAATGCCGAATTGCTGGCAGAGCGCAGCGGCTGCAGCTTCCGCACCGTCCCCATCGGGGACAGCGTCCACAGCCACTTCCGGGACATTGGTCAGGACATGGAGCGCCACGATGTGACCTTTGAAAACGGGCAGGCCCGGGAGCGCACCCAGGTGCTGATGGATCTGGCCAACATGACCGGCGGGCTGGTGGTGGGCACCGGCGACCTCAGCGAGCTGGCTCTGGGTTGGGCCACCTACAACGGTGACCACATGAGCATGTATGGCGTCAACAGCTCCATTCCCAAAACTCTGGTGCGCCATTTGGTCGCCCATGTGGCCCGGCAGACCAGTGACCCTGCTTTGGCCGCCGTTCTGCAAGACATCCTGGACACGCCGGTGTCTCCAGAGCTGCTGCCCGCCGTGGACGGCCAGATCGCGCAAAAAACAGAGGATCTGGTGGGGCCCTATGAACTCCATGACTTTTTCCTCTACTATGTGGTGCGCTGGGCCTTCCCGCCCAGAAAGATCTTCCGTCTGGCGCAGTATGCCCTGGGGCAGACCTATGACCGGGATACGATTCTCAAATGGCTCCGGACCTTCTACCGCCGCTTCTTCGCCCAGCAGTTCAAGCGCAATTGTCTGCCGGACGGCCCCAAGGTGGGCTCTGTGGCCCTGTCGCCCCGGGGCGACTGGCGCATGCCCTCCGACGCCCAGTGGACTCTGTGGCAGGCGGAGCTGGACAGCATCCGGTAAGGAGGTGCAGAAATGAACGGTACCGAACGCCGGGCGAAAATTCTGGAGCTGCTGCGGGCCGCTTCCGCGCCCCTGTCCGGTTCCTCCCTGGCCAAAAGCCTGGGAGTCAGCCGCCAGGTTATCGTCCAGGATATGGCCCTCATGCGGGCCAGAACCGATCTGGAGATTCTCTCCACCTATCAGGGCTATCTGCTTCTCCAGCCCCAGGAACCCTGCCGCCGTGTCTTCAAGGTGCGCCACAGCGCTGAGCGGACCCAGGAGGAACTGCAGGAGATTGTGGATTTGGGAGGCCGCGTGGAGGATGTGTTCGTCTACCATCGGGTCTACGGAGTCGTGCGGGGCCAGCTGTCCATTGCCTCCCGCAAGGATATCCGGGATTTTATGAGCCGCCTGGCGGAGAGCCGTTCCGCGCCCCTGATGCTGATTACCGACGATTTTCATTATCACACTGTGGCCGCCGAGGATGAGCAAACTCTGGATCAGATTCAGGCCCGCCTTGGCGAGTTGGGCTTCCTGGCTCCCCTGCGGGAGCATGAACCAGTGGATTTTTGGAAAAAATAGCACCTTAGCCCCAATCTTACAAAAGTGTAAGATTGGGGCCAAAATTGTAAGGTTCTTCGATGGCTAAATCATCCAGGCTATGGTATGCTGGAGAAAACACCGAAGGGAGGTGCTTCCATGCCCTTGCTGGAAGTTACCAATTTGAAAAAAGTCTACACCACCCGCTTTGGCGGCGCGTCGGTGCAGGCCCTGTCCGACGTGAGCTTCTCCGTGGAGCAGGGGGAATATGTGGCTATCATGGGTGAGTCCGGCTCCGGCAAGACCACCCTGCTGAACATCCTGGCAGCCCTGGACCGGCCCACTGCCGGCGAAGTCCGCCTGTCCGGGAAGGATATGGAGCAGATCAAGGAGCGCGACCTGGCCGCTTTCCGCCGGGAGAACCTGGGCTTTGTATTCCAGGAATTCAACCTGCTGGACACCTTCTCCGTGGAGGACAACATTCTTCTGCCGCTGGTGCTCCAGGGCAGGACCTATCCTCAGATGGCCGGCGCCCTGGAGACCATCGCCAAGCGCCTGCACATCAGCGACCTGCTGAAAAAGTACCCCTACGAGATCTCCGGCGGCCAGAAACAGCGTGCCGCTGTGGCCCGGGCTCTGATCACCCAGCCCCAGATTCTCCTGGCCGACGAACCCACCGGCGCCCTGGATTCCAAAGCCACCGACGGTCTTCTGCAGTTGTTTGAGGAGGTCAATCTCATGGGTCAGACCATTCTCATGGTCACCCACTCCGTCAAGGCCGCCAGCCATGCGGGCCGCGTCCTGTTCATCAAGGACGGTCAGGTATTCCACCAGCTGTACCGGGGCGGCAACTCCTGCGAACAGTTCTACACTCGCATCGCCGATTCCCTGACCGTGCTGACCACGGGAGGTGGGGACTGATGTACCGCAGGCTGGCCTGGCACAATCTGCGCCACAACTCCAAGTTCTACCTGCCCTACTTATTCACCATCATGGGCACCGCCGCCGTATTCTATATCATGACAGCTCTGGCCTCTGCCGGGGATCTTCCAGCGCAGCTCCGCTATGCCTATCTGTCCATGTTCATGACCATCGGTGTGTTTGTGGTGGGGTTGTTCACCATCATTTTCCTGTTCTATACCAACGCCTTCCTCATGAAGCGCCGGAAAAAGGAGCTGGGGCTGTACAACGTCCTGGGTATGGGCAAGGCCCATATCGGCCGGGTTCTGGCCTGGGAGACGCTCTACATCGGCCTGGCGGGCATTGTGGGCGGCATAGCCTTTGGAATGCTGTTCCATCGGCTGGTGGCCATGCTGGTCTATAAGGTCATCCAGTTCTCCGTAGGCTTCACCTTCTATATCTGCTGGTCCGGTATTCTGGCCACGGTATGCCTGTTCGGCGCCGTGCTGCTGCTCAATCTGATCTACAACCTGCTGACCATGCTGCGCCAGAGCCCCGTGGCCATGATGCGCGAGGGCAGCGCCGGAGAAAAGGAACCCAAAACCCGATGGCTCCTGGCCATTCTCGGCGTTCTTTGCCTGGGCGGTGGCTATGCCATCGCTCTGCGAACCAAAAATGCCATAGAAGCCCTGTCTCTCTATTTTGTGGCCGTGTTCCTGGTGATCATCGGCACCTACTGTCTTTTCACCGCCGGCAGCATCGCCCTGTTAAAAATTCTGAAGAAAAACAAACGGTATTACTACCAGACGCAGCACTTCATCTCCGTGTCCGGCATGCTCTACCGCATGAAGCGCAACGCCGTGGGCCTGGCCAACATCTGCATTCTCTCCACCATGGTGCTGGTGATGATATCCGGAACCCTCAGCCTGTATCTGGGCACCGAGGATATCGCCGTCCGGCAGACTCCCGCCGACTGGGTCTCCATTCTGCGCTATAACCCCGATGAAGGCGACCAGCCGGATTTCGCAGCCCTGGAGCGCAGAATCGCGGAGACCGCCCAGTCCCAGGGCCTGGAGGTCACCGAAAGCCAGTCCTTCACCGGTATGGAGCGGACATTTTACGTTCAGGGTGACCAACTGCAGCTGAAGCCGTCGGAGCAAAACGGAATCCTGACCTGGGATGCAGATGTATCGTGCCAGTTTCTCAGCGCCGCGGACTACACTGCCCTCACCGGTGTTCCCGTGACCCTGAAGCCGGGAGAGCTCGCCGTCTGTGACCCCGAAGGGCTGCTGCCGGATCAGGGGCAGCTGGTTTTCAACGCCTTTGTTTCAGATCCTGAACCCGGGGAAACCTACACCGATGGCGGCGTCCTGGACTATGTTGTAACCCAGCGGCTCACGGAGATTCCCAATACCGGCGGCTGGTTCCCCATGGTCGGCGCCAGCAATGTCATCGGAGAAAACCACTGCTGCATCGTGGTGGACAGTTTTGAAACCATGCTGGATCTTTTCAGCCGCATTTACGGTGCTTACGGCCACACCAACAACTGCGGCTACCTCCAGTGGGGCCTGTTCACAAATCTGTCCGGCAGCCGGCAGGAAAAGTTGGACGCCTATCTCAACACCTTCGGCAGCTTTGAAACCTCTCCGGACTTCACCAATACCGGCTCCTGGGAATGGTTCTCCACGGACTCCCAGCAGCAGGGTATGGCGGAATACTATTCCATGAACGGCGGCTTCTTCTTCCTTGGGGTGTTCCTGGGTATCCTGTTCCTCATGGCCACCGTGCTCATTATCTACTATAAGCAAGTCTCCGAGGGTTATGAGGACCGCCAGCGGTTCCAGATCATGCAGAAGGTGGGCCTGGAACGGCAGCAGATCCGCCGCTCCATCAACGGGCAGCTCCTGGCCGTATTCTTCCTGCCCCTGCTGGCCGCCGCCGTCCATGTGGCCTTCGACTTCCGGCTCATGGTACAGCTGCTGCAGCTGTTCTGCATGGACAATGTGGGGCTGACCACCCTGTGCACCCTGGCCAGCTTCAGCGTGTTCACCGTGTTCTATGTGCTGGTGTACCGCGTCACCGCCAAGGCCTATTACAAGATTGTGGCATAACAAAAAACAGCATGTGATTGCGGACCGGTTTCGCAATCACATGCTGTTTTCTTGTTTCATCTCCAGCTCCCGCAAGGTATCGGATCGTCGCTTCGCTCCTCGCAATCGGCCCGGATTTATGAATGCACCACAGTGAACGAAGCGCACTTTTGTAGGGCACGACCACTGGGCGTGCCGTTTGCAGGCAGCTGCATTCCTTTCCCAACTGCCAAACGGCGCGCCGGGTCGTCGCGCCCTACAGATTTTTCACAGCAATGACAGTATGCATGCACTCTTGTGCCCCCTCTATAGGGGGCTGTCAGCGAAGCTGACTGGGGCCCGCAAGGGAGCGCCGCCAGTGGCGGAGCAAGCGACCGCAGCGGTTGGGCAGGCACTTGTCTTTGCACAAACGAAGTGCAGGGCAAAGGCTTAGTGCCAACCCGGATGTACCCACAAGCAGTTGTACCGATGGTCGATACAATTGCAAACTCGCAGCAACCCCCAGGCCGCCCTTCGGGCGTCCAGCCCCCTGGAGAGGGGGCACGAGGATGCTATGATCATCTCCTTTTCAGAAATCTCACGCCGATACTCAGGATAATAGGAAAAACAATTGCCGCCAACAGGCCGGCCTTCAGCTGGCCGTGAAAGCCCTGCGCCACGGCTCCCACCAGAGATGGGCCGGAGCTGCATCCCACATCCCCCGCCAGGGCCAGCAGCGCAAACATGGCCGTTCCGCCCTGGGGACAGTATTCCGCCGCCAGGCTGAACACGCCGGGCCATAGGATGCCCACGGACAAGCCGCACAGGCCGCAGCCCACCAGGGCCAGCACCGGCAGCGGCGCAAACACCGCAATCAGATAGCTGACAATGCACAAAAGGCTGCTGCAGACGATAAACCGTTTGAGGGGGATCTTCTCCCCTTTCAAGCCGTAGAACAGCCGGGAGAGGCCCATGAGCAGAGCAAACAGGCAGGGCCCCAGCAGATCGCCCACGGACTTTGAAACCTGCAGACCGCGCTCTGCAAAATAAGAAGCCCACTGGCTCATGGCCTGCTCTGCAGCGCCGGAGCATACCATCAGCAGTGCAAACAGCCAGAACAGCCCCATGCGCAGCAGCTGCTGCATGGGAAGCGGATCCGCATCCTCCGACAGCACCCGGATGGGACAGCTCAGGAAAAGAAGTGCATTGGCCGCCGGAACCACAGACCAGAGGACTGTCAGCAGCCGCCACCGTTCCGTTCCCGCCAGCCAGAAAAACAGGGTGGTCAGAATCACCACCGCCGCATGACCCCAGCAGTAAAATGAGTGCAGCAGACTCATGGCGGAGGATTTCGCATCGGTCGGCAGAGCCTGGACAATGGGGCTGATCAGCACCTCAATCAACCCGCCGCCCACGGCATAGACCGTCACCGCCAGAAGCAGTCCGGCATAGGGCGGCAGCAGGCCAGGCAGCACCCCCAGTCCCACCAGACCGGCCGCACACAGGACATGAGCCGCCACAATGCAGGGCTTATAGCCCAGACGTTCCGCATACCGTGCCGCCAGCACATCCACCAAAATCTGGACACCAAAGTTGTAGGTCACCAGGAATCCAATCTGCGCCACAGAGATATGAAATTCATCCTGGAAAATAACAAAAAGCAGCGGTGCCAGATTGTTGATAATGGCCTGGGTGATATAGCCCAGGTAGCTGGCATACAAGGTTCTGCGATAACCGCGGTTCATGTTTGATCCCTCATTTATCTGCTGTCTCACAGGCAGTATGGTCTTTCTCTGTTTTGATTGTCAGAACATGCCAGAGATCCGTCCCGGTAAAGCCGCATGCTCGGTACAGCCGTTCCGGATTTGCGGGGTTTTCACACTGTCCGGAGACTGTCGCAAACCGTGCCAAGGTCTTTGCTCTCCACAACAACTCCCGCACCACACAGCTGCCCAGGCCCTGCCCTCTGTATTCTGGAGAAACCTGGATCCACTCCAGGGCACATTCCCCGATTTCCCGGTCGAATTCAGCAATTCCGGACGCCGCAATTTCCCCGGCGCGGCTGTCCCGGACCGTGATCCACAGTTCAGGACAATAGACTTCTCTCGCCGTATAATCCCGGAGCGAGTCCTCCGATACGCAGCCTGTCCCATAGCAGCTGTTGATGTGCGCCGCATATTCCGCACAGGATGCCGAATACCACGCAAAACAATCCGGAAGCGTTACCGGCTCCAGATCCTGAAGATCATGCTTCAGGCGGAAATAGGGAATGTCACATGCATACTCCAAGAACTCATGTTGGAACTCCCTGTCATGCACAATCCAGATCCCGGCGGGCACGGGAAAGCGCTGGATCTTCCAATACGGTATGGATGCAGCTCCGCAGGGGTCCTGCAGGTATTCCTCCTTCGTCATGCGTTCAGATCCGGCCAGTTCTTCAGGATTCCTCCAACCAGACAGCAAAAGCGCTTGCTGCTGGCATTTGCAATGGCCAGTACTTCTGCATGACTGTGCTTCGTCTTGGAAATTCCAGTGGCCATATTGGTGATGCAGGCAATTCCCAGCACGTTCATGCCCAGATACTTGGCTACAGTTGCTTCCGGTACCGTCGACATTCCGACCGCGTCAGCACCAAGGATCTTATAAGCTCTGATCTCGGCTGCTGTCTCGTAACAAGGTCCCGGAAAGAGCGCATAAACGCCTTCTTTGACCTCAATGGAAAGGCTCCGGGCCATGTCCTTTGCATGTTTCACCAAACGGCGGTCATAGACCTCAGACATGTCAGGAAAACGCGGACCAAATCGCTCGTCATTGGGGCCAATCAGCGGATTATTGCCCAGAAGATTGATGTGGTCCGTAATGAGCATCAGATCACCGGGCGCAAAATTCTCATTGATTCCACCACAGGCATTGGTCACAATCAGACTTTTCACGCCAAGCTGCCGCAGCACAAAAATGGGAAAGGTCAGCTGCTTCATGGTAAAGCCTTCGTAGTAGTGAAATCTTCCCTGCATCGCCACCACTTCCCTGCCACCTATTGTGCCAAAAACCAGCTGATCCGCATGTCCTGCCACATCCGAAACAGGAAACCCAGGGATCTGCGCATAGGGAATTACATCTTTTTCATCCATTTCATTGACCAAGTCCCCCAGACCGCTGCCCAATACCACCGCAATCGCCGGCCGGTACATTGTCTGCTGCATCAGCCATTCCGCAGCTTCTCTGACACCCTCGTAATTCATCCAGGTCTCCTCCTACGTTTTATAAAAATGCTGACACTTGTCTCCCGGCAAATGCTAGCGCACTTTCCGGACTGTCTCTTATACACATCTCCGAGCCCACGAGACGTAGAGGAATCTC
>CAMBCW010000074.1 GCA_945864925.1 uncultured Clostridia bacterium | reverse complement strand
TTGCAGTAGGGCAGGTTGTAGGAGATGCCGCCGCCCTCGTAGCTGGTGAAGCCGCCGGCGTAGGTGATCTCTGTCAACAGCCGGGCGTCGGGGGTGCCGTGGCGCACCTGCAGGGGAGTATGTACGCTCTCGATCACCCGGCGGCAGCCGGCCACGCCGTGATTGACGGCGGGGAAGCCGTTGAGCATGGCCCGATCCAGACGGATGGATTCCGCAATGCCGTTTTCCGCCTCCTCATAGCGGTTCTGGCGGGTGTAGCTGTCGATGGTGGTGGGCAGCAGGTCGGCTTCGCCTTTATCCTGCAGGTACTGCATCAGCTCAATGTGCTTTTCGATGACAGGAACACCGGCCCGGGGCTGGACCAAAGTCTTGCCGGCCTTCTTGGCGGCCAGCAGCTTCTTGGAGAAGATCTGGTCGTCGGACATGGCCTTGTGATAGTCCACCGCCTCCTGCAGGTTCACGTCCTTGCCCGTGGGCCACTGGGCCAGCACTTCCTTCCGCAGGCGGGCAAATTCGTCGTCGGGGATCCGCTTATTCTGAATATCCATGCTGTTCAAGCTCCTTCTTCATGATTCGCAGGGCCGTCTGGGGATAGTGGGCGGAAAGCAGACCCATGGCGGCCAGGATATAGCGCCGGTCCACCCAAATTCCGGCGGTTTTGGGCCGCAGGGACATGGGCTGTGCAGAGGACCAGAGGGCATGCCGCGCAATGGCGGCGGTATCTTTGGTGTGGATCAGGCTGCCGCCGGTGACCACGATCTGTTTCACCCGGGTCAGGTCCTTGCCGGTTTGGACAAAGGTCTGGCCCATCATGGTGTAGGTTTCCTCCATGGTACCGGCATGGCGGCTGACGGCCACCTCAATGGCCAGGGACGCCAGGGCGTGGTCCAGGGCTTCCAGCTCCGGGTTTCCGTCCGGCAGGGAGTCGGTGTGCCTGCGCAGATCGTCCACCAGTTCCTGCACCCGCCGGGGCGGCAGCTGGGCCAGCTGACTGACCCGGTTCAGACCGGCGGCCTCCACAATGCCGTGGACGCTGTAGCGCATGCCGATGTCGCCCTCGACCGTGCGCTTGGAGTAGGGTTCCGGCAGGCCCTTGTAGACGGTGTTCATGGCCTCCGGCATGCCGTCTGCCATGGAGTAGACGTCGGTGGTGGCGCCGCCCACATCCACGGCCACCAGGTCGCCGATGCCGCATTCGCCCTCACAGCCCTGGGCCAGCAGCTCCATGGCCATCAGCACGGCGGAGGGTGTGGGCATCAGAATGTCTGACAGCAGTTCGGCCGCTTTGGAAAGGCCCTTGGCCTGGATGATCCGGTTCAGGAAGATCTCCCGGATTTGCTTCTGGGTGGGCTCAATGTTCAGAACGCCGAATTTCGGCATGACGTTGGGGCAGACATAGGTTTCAAACTTTTCCAAAATCCGCTGACACTGCCGGGCCGCGGTGCGGTTGCCGGCGATGACCACGGGGAAATCCGGCTCCAGAGTGGCCAGCATGGCGGCGTTGTGGAGGATGCACTCGCTGTTGCCGCCGTCGGTGCCGCCCACCAGCAGGAAGATGTCCGGCTTGGCGGCCTGGATGTCCTCCAGGTCATCCTGGGTCAGCTGGAAAGAGTAGAGCCCCACGATCTTGGCACCGGCACCCAGGCTGGCCAGCTTGGCGGCCTCACTGGTCAGCTCCGGCACCAGTCCGCTGGCAACCATGCGAAGGCCTCCGGCGGCAGAGGAGCAGGCGTAGCACTGGCCGAAGTCCAGCTTGCCGGTTTGGGCTTCCAGCTGGGCCAGAGCGTGGTTCAGGCCTTCGCCCACGTCGGTCTCCACCGTGGTATAGGCGGCTGCGGTGCCCAGAATGGACTCCGCTTCCACATCCACAGCGGTCAGTTTCGTGTAGGTGCTGCCGAAGTCAATGAGCAAAACAGGCTTCACACAGGCTCACCGTCCATATGTAACAGCTCCCGCAGGGCGGCGATGGTGGTTTCCGGGGTGGTACCGGGCGGGAAGGCCCGGTCAAAGCCCATGGCCTTGAACCGCTTTTCCACATCCGCAAAGGACTGCTTGCCAATGACGATGTTGCCGCCCACCACCAGGGGAATGCCCTTGAGGCCGGCTTCATCACACTTGTCGCGCATGCCGCGGCAATCCAGTTCTCCCTGACCGTAGAGGGAGGAGACGACGATGGCGTCGGCGTTGGATTCGATGGCGGCGGCGATGTATTCCTCCTGGGACACCATGACGCCCAGGTTCACCACGTCAAAACCGGCCTCTGTGAAGGCGTGGTAGAGAATTTTATTGCCAACCGCATGTACATCAGCGCCAATGACACCGATGACCAGTACTTTTTTCTTCTTTGCCTCCATATTCTTACCTCGTTTTCCTGAGATTAGGGTGTTTAACAGGATTTAACTATATCTATATACTATAAAGTTCTATAACATTTGTCAAGACAAAAAAGAAAGATCTCATTCGTGACGGGCTCATTTTGCAAGAAAAATTGCACTTCCTGCAAAATAGCAGGAAGTGCAGCGTCAGATTGTTTTTTTCTCCCGGATGCGGCTGATTTTTTCCTGCAGATACAGGAAAGAGCCCTCATCCATTTGGTAGGAGCAGCGAATCAAAGTGTGGGCGGCGGCAAATTGCCGCAGCTGCTGCAGGACTTCACCGGAAGCGTATTTTTCCAGCTCATCCGGCACCAGAACAGCAGTTTTTCCGGCCAGAAAACCGGCGCAGTCCAGACTCTCGTCCAGCGTCTGGGGCGGGTAGATTTCCACGCGCTCGGTGTATGTCTGGCAGGTGTCATAGAGCAGAGCGCCGAAACGCAGGCTGCGGCAGAGGATCCCCAGAGAACTGCCGGCCGGCAGCTTGACGATGGCGGAGACGCTCTGAACTGAAAGCCGCAGGGCAATTCTTGCAATTTTTTTTCGCTCCGGCAGGATGCTTTCCAGGTACTGCGCATGCTCTGCTGTGGTCACGACCAGATCCAGCTCCTCCCCCAACTGATAGGGATAGGATTGAATGCTGCTGAGAAGGTAGGAGTAGACCTCGACCTGCTCCAGCTTCCGCAGCTGATCCGACAGCTGGGACAGGCTCTCCGGATTGCACTCCACCACAGCGACCTGCACGGTGGACAGCTGTTCTGCCCGCTGCCGCAGTTTGAGGTTGAGGAAAATGCCGATTTCCGCCATGGAAAAACCCATGTCCTCCAGCTGGTTCAGAACCGCATCAATGGCCGCCATGGCCTGCTCCTTGCGGCTGGGGGAATTGGCGGGCTGATAGCAGACGAAGGTCCCCCGGCCCTGGATTTTTTCCACCAGGGCCAGCCGTTCCAGCTGATCATAAGCCCGCTTGATGGTGCCGCGGGCGATGCCGAGATCGTTGGCCAGCTGCTGGACCGTGGGCAGCTGGGCGCCGGCAGGCAGGACACCCTTGCGGATGTCGCTGCGGATGGCGTCCACCAACTGCTGGTACAGGGGAACGTCCAGACCGGTGTCGATGTGGTAGGGCCCCATCAGCCTTGGCTCTCCAGATAGCCTGCCCGCCCGGTTTCGTAGAGGTTGTTGCCCTGGCTGTCGATGACCACCACCACGGGGAAGTTTTCCACCTCCAAGCGGCGGATGGCCTCGGCGCCGAGATCCTCATAGGCGATGATCTCGGCCTTTTTGATGCACTGGCTCAGCAGGGCGCCGCAGCCGCCGATGGCGCCGAAGTAGACGGCGCCGTGGGTTTTCATGGCGTCGATGACCTCGAGTCCGCGCTTGCCCTTGCCGATCATACCGGTCTGGCCCAGGGCAATGAGGGTGGGACTGTAGGCGTCCATCCGGTAGGAGGTGGTGGGGCCGGCGGAGCCGATGGCTTCCCCCGGACGGGCCGGTGTGGGGCCGACAAAATAGATGACGGCGTCTTTCAGGTCCAGCGGCAGCTCCTTGCCCTGGGCAGCCAAATCGCACAGCCGCTTGTGGGCGGCGTCCCGGGCGGTGTAGATCACGCCGGACAGCAGGCAGCTGTCGCCGGCCTTCAGGGTCCTGGCCTGTTCACGGCTCAGGGGAGTGGTCAGGGAAATCGGCATCTCACAGCACCTCCGTCTGATGTCTGGTCACATGGCAATTGATGTTCACGGCCACAGGCAGGCCCGCAATATGGGTGGGGCACTGCTCGATGTTCACGGCCAGAGCGGTGGTTTTTCCGCCGAAGCCCTGGGGACCCATGCCCAGGCGGTTGATAGCCTCCAGCATCTCCTCCTCCAGCTGGGCGTAGAAGGGGACGGGATTGTGGCTGCCGGCGGGCCTCAGCAGGGCCTGCTTGGCCATCAGGGCTGCCTTGTCAAAGGTGCCGCCGACGCCGACGCCCACCACAATGGGGGGGCAGGGATTGGGACCGGCGTCCTCCACGGCTTTGAGGATGAAGTCCTTGACGCCCTGGAGGCCGTCGGAGGGCTTGAGCATTTTGATCTGGCTCATGTTCTCACTGCCGAAGCCCTTGGGGGCCACGGTGATCTCCACCCGATCGCCGGGGACCAGATCATAGTAGATCATGGCCGGCGTGTTGTCGCCGGTGTTGACCCGGTCCAGGGGATCCCGCACCACGGATTTGCGCAGATAACCCTGGTCGTAGCCCTGGCGGACGCCCTCGTGGATGGCCTCCGTGAGATTGCCCTGAATGTGAACCTCCTGGCCCACCTTCACAAAGACGCAGGCCATGCCCGTATCCTGGCAGATGGGGCGGTCGTGCGCATCGGCAATCCGGTAGTTTTCTATGATGCGCTCCAGAATCTCCCGGGCCTGGGGCCAGGACTCCTGGTCGCGGCTCTCCTCAATGCGGGCCTTCATGTCCTGGGGCAGATGGCAGTTGGCTTCCATGCACAGCCGACGGACCACATCTGTGATCTGCTGCGCGGTCATTTCTCGCATAATGCTTCCTCCTTTATTTCTGGGGAACGTTGTAGATCACGTCCTGCAGCTGGCCTTCGCGGCCGAAAACCTGCGCGATGACGCGGTCGCCGCGGGGCAGAGCCCGGGGCTTGCCTGTGATGGCCTCGGCCTTTTCCTTCAGAGCGCGGATGTCCAGCAGGGGCAGGCCTGCGTCGGACAGGCGGCGCTGCAGTTCGGTGTTGTTGGGGTTGACGGCAATGCCGCCCTGGGTCACCAGCACATCGATATCCCGGCCGGGGGTGGAGATGCAGGTGACGTGGTCGGTGATGATGGGCAGCCGGGCCCGGAACATGGGGGCGATGATCATAGCCAGTTTCGCCCCGGCCGCTGTGTCGCTGTGGCCGCCGGAGCCACCCATAATGGAGCCGCTGGAATCGGTATGGACGTTGACATTGAAGTCTGTGTCAATCTCCGTGGCGCCCAGAATGACCACATCCAAACTGTCCACCACGGCGCTGCGGTCGCCGGGGGCGGCGTAGTGCTGGGCGGAGATTTCCTGGTGGCGGGGGTCGTCCCGGATGGACTCCACCGCCTGCAGGTCAAAGCACTGCACGTCCAGCAGGGAGCGGAAGCAGCCGGCCCGGAGCATGTCCACCATGTAGCCGGTGATGCCGCCCAGACCGAAGCTGCCCTGAATGCCCTCGGCCACCATGATATCCTTGAGGAACTTGGCGGCAGCCAGGGATGCGCCGCCGGCGCCGGTCTGGAAGGAGAAGCCGTCCTTCAGGAGCCCGGAATGGCGGATGACCTGGGCGGCCTGGGAGGCCATGACCAGACCCACGGGATCCCGGGTGATGCGGGTGGTGCCGGAGACGATCCCCTTGGGGTCGCCGATGGCATCCACGGTGACCACATAGTCCACATCCGTCTCCGGAATGGACCAGTCCTGCAGGGGGTAGGGCACCAGGTTGTCGGTGATGACCACCACCTTTTTGGCATACCGGGCGTCGGCAAAGGCGTAGCCCAGGCTGCCGCAGGCGGATTTTCCGTATTTGCCGGAGCAGTTGCCCATGGGATCGGCTGTGGGCGCGGCAATGAAAGCCACGTCGATGGGCGTACGGCCCAGGGCAATGTCCCGGGGCCGGCCGCCGTGGGTGCGGAACTCCACCGGCGTGTCCAGAATCCCCTGAGAGACGGCCCGGCCCACAGTGGCGGCCATGTAGTCGCACTGCAGCTTTGTGACCACATGGTTTTGAATATGCTCCAGAATGGGGGCATGGACGTCAAAGATGGAACTGGCGTTGACGGTCAGCTCCCGGATGCCCAGGCCGGCAATCTCCTCCAGGACCATATTCAGCACATGGTCGCCGTTGCGCAGATGGTGGTGAAAGGAGATGGTCATGCCGTCGTGCAGACCGGCCAGACCGATGGCCTCCCGCAGGGAGGCAACAAGCTTGCTGTTCATTACAGATCCTCCCTTCCGATTCCCAGCTCCCGGGCCATGTCCAGGGTCTGCCGGGCCCGGGCCACGATGGGAGCGTCAATCATCTTGCCGTGGAGGGCAATGGCGCCGCGGCCCTGTTCCTTGGCCAGGGCGATGGCGTCCATGACTTCAAAGGCATAGCGGATTTCCTTGATGGTGGGGCTGAACACCTGGTTGATGACCTCCACATGGCGGGGAGAGATGGCAGCCTTTCCGGTGAAGCCCAGGGCCTTGGCATAGGCGGCGTCGGTGCGGATCCCCTCGTCGTCGTTGACGTCGGTGAAGGGGGTGTCATAGACCGCCACGTTGGCGGCACGGGCGGCCACCACCAGCCGGTGCCGGGCATAGTCAATCTCCCGGCCCTCCTTGGTGCGTTGGCACTGCAGGTCGGCGGTCAGATCCTCGGCGCCCAGGAACAGGGCGGCCACGCGGCTGCGGGCCGAGGCGATGGCAAAGGCGTTCTCCACACCCAGGGCTGTCTCAATCAGGGGCATGAGGCCCACGGTGTTGGGGGCAAAGCCCAGCCGCTGCTCCACCAGGGTGATGTAATCATCGGCGGCCTCCACATCGGCGGCGCAGCCGGTCTTGGGCAGCAGGATCAGGGCCGGCTTCTGGGGCAGCACCTCGTCCAGATCCCGTTTCCAGTAGGGGGTGTCAATGGAGTTGATGCGGACGATGGTTTCACAGCCACGGAAGTCCAGGTCACGCATGGTGTTGCGCACCAGAATCCGGGCGGCGTCCTTCTCCGCCGGAGCCACGGCGTCCTCCAGATCGAAGATCACAGCGTCGGCCCCGAGGCAGCTGCCGTTGATGAGCATGTTGGGGGTATTGCCGGGCAAAAACAGCATGGAACGGCGCATCAGTTATCCCCCTTTCCACGCAGGATGGCGGTCTCCACCCGGGCGCGGATCACACAGTCCAGCGCGCCCCGGTCCACCACATGGAGCCGGGCGTTTTCCACCTGGAACTGGGCCAGGATTTCCCGCACCGCAGCTTCGATGGCGCCGCCGAACTGCCCCAGAACCACGGATTCCAGCTGCAGCTCGATTCCCTGGGTGCGGGGTTCGATCTCCACATAGACGTCGCTGGATTCCAGCGTGCCGGCAGAGGCGGCACGAATGATTTCGGTCATAGGCTTCATCTCCTATTGTTCTATATCAATCTGATTTTATTATATAATACAATTTTCAATCTTGCAATGTATTTTTACACCCGATATAATGAAGCAAAAGGAGGTCGCGCCATGGAAGTGGAATTGATCCGGAATCTGCAGGGCTGGCGGCGCAGCCAGTGGGCGGAATTCCTGACCCGGGCAGGCCTGGACAGTACGGAGCCGGTGGAGCTTACGGCGCTGCTCTGGGAGGACGGAGAACTGGCGGCCACGGGTTCCCGGCAGGGGAATGTCCTCAAGTGCATCGCGGTGGATCCGGCCCGGCAGGGGGAGGGCCTGACGGCCACACTCCTGACCAGCCTGCGGCAGGAGGCCTTCTCCCGCGGCCTGCGGCACCTGTTTTTGTATACCAAGCCCCAAAACGAGGCCATGTTTTCCTCGCTGTTTTTCTATCCCGTGGCCAGGACCGACCAGGTCCTGCTGATGGAGGATCAGAGGAACGGCATTCAGACCTTTCTGGAAAGCCTGGAGGCGCCCTGCCGCACCGGTGTGGTGGGCGCGGCGGTGATGCACTGCAATCCCTTCACCCGCGGCCACCGCTGGCTCGTTGAGACGGCGGCAAGAGCCTGTGACTGGATGTATCTGTTTGTCCTGTCGGAGGAACAGGGGCCATTCCCGGCAGCGGACCGCCTGGAACTGGTGCGGCAGGGGACGGCGGATCTGCCCAATGTGACCGTGGCGCCCACGGGCCCCTATCTGATCTCCCGGGCCACCTTTCCCACCTATTTTCTCAGGGACAAGGCCCAGGCGGCGGACGTCCAGTGTCAGTTGGATATCGCCGTGTTCACCCGGCATTTTGTCCCGCACTTTGGAATCACCCGGCGCTATGTGGGCACGGAGCCCCTTTGTCCTGTCACCAACCGCTACAACCAGATTCTTTCGGAACAGCTGCCCCGGGCCGGGGTGGAGCTGCAGCAGCTGCAGCGGCTGGAGGTCGGGGAGGCTCCCGTCAGTGCCAGCGCTGTCCGCGCCCTGCTGGGAAAGGGACAGCCGGAGGCGCTGAGGGCGCTGGTGCCGGACACGACCTATGCCTATCTGCAGGCCCATGATTTGATTTAGGAGGTAACCCATGCAGGATCTTCAGAAAAGCCACATTCTCAGCACTTATTTTGCGCCCCGGGGCCACAGCCGCATGTATGCCCTGGGCATCCAGCTGGCGCAGCTGTATCTGTCGCCCTTTGACAAGCTTATCGGCATCATCGGGGAGGCCGGCTCCGGCAAGAGCGCTTTGATCCGCGGAATGTTTCCGGGCCTGGAGCTGACCAACGACGACGACGGCGTCTATGTCCGCCCTTTGCCGCTGCTGGAGCAGGACATGGAGCGGGGATTCTTTACGCCCCACACCTACCATGTGGATATCCGCTTTGAAAACGGCTTCACGCAGATGAGCGATTTGGCTGACGCGATCAATCAGGCCCTGCACCGGGGCAAACGGGTCATTGTGGAGCACTTTGACCTGGTCTACCCGCTGCTGCGGACCAAGGCGGATCTGCTCATCGGCGTGGGAGAAGAGGTGGTCATCACCCGGCCCACCCTGTTTGGCCCGGAGCCCCAGGAGGTCTACAACATTGTCTACCGCTCCCTGCCTTACCGGCTCATGGCCCACACGGCGGAGGACCTGTGCGAATTCTGTATGCCTCCGGAGGAACTGGCCCGCTGCGGCCACGACGACGTGAAGCACGGCTTCGTGATCTCCTTCCCGGAGTATCCGCCGCAGATGGACCTGATGGAGCTGGAGACCAAGGTCTATGACCTGATCCGGCAGGATCTGCCCATTACCTATCTGGATGAAAACCATGTGTCCATCGGCGGCGCCAGCCATCCCTGCACGGGTCCGAGAATCCATGTCAGCAGCACCGGCCAGATCAAGGACTTCCACCTGCTGTACCACTATGTGCACGACATGCGCAATAAGCGCTATCTGATGGTGGGCTGCGTGGGAAAGGAAAACCTGGACTATTTGCGCAGGCTGGACGAGCTGCACCGTGCAGACGCATGATGGAGTGAGCCGATGGAAGCAAAAACGGCGCCCGTCTGGGAGAAGGCGGGCTACACACTCCGCCTGGCCCGGCGGGAGGATGCGGAGGCGTATTACGCGCAGAATTTTGCGCCGCTGGACCCGGAGGCCGCCCGGATGACGGGCAGTCAAGCGCAGTTCACCCGGGAGGAGGTGGTTGCGTTCCTTCGGGAGAGCGTGGAAGACGGGGAGCGGTATCATTTTCTGATTCTCTCCCCGGAGGGCCGGATCATCGGAGAGAGCGTGCTCAATGAAATCGACTGGGACCTGCGCTGCGCCAACTTCCGCATCGGAATTTTTCATCCCGACCAGCGGGGGAAGGGAATCGGCACCTGGGCCGTGAGACAGACCCGGGACTTTGCCTTTTCCCAACTGCATCTGCACCGCCTGGAATTGGATGTGTATTCCTTCAACCCCAGAGCGGAGCGGGTCTACCGGGCAGCCGGCTTTCGTCGGGAGGGGATCCTGCGGGATGCCGTCCGGGATGGGGACGCCTATGCCGATGCGATTCTCATGGCCATGCTGGAGGACGAATGGCGCGCCTTACAGGCGGAAAACCAATCAGAACCATAATGGAACCGGGCCTGCCGCAGTACAGAATTGCGGCGGGCCCGGTTTTTGTTACAGCTGAATTTCCACCCAGTCCTCGGGGGCATAGTCCACGACGATACAGTCATTTTGATAGGTGCGCTCCGGCAGGACACTGTCTCTTATACACATCTGACGCTGCCGACGATATGCAGTGTGTA
>CAMBCW010000073.1 GCA_945864925.1 uncultured Clostridia bacterium | reverse complement strand
GATTCCTCTACGTCTCGTGGGCTCGGAGATGTGTATAAGAGACAGATGATACCCAAAACAAAGAAAAAGGGCGCTGCGGATGCAACACCCTTTTTGGCAAATTACTGTTCCGCGTACACGGAGCACTTCTTGCGATCCTTGCCCATGCGCTCGAACTTGACCTTGCCGTCAATCAGAGCAAACAGGGTGTCGTCGCTGCCGATGCCAACATTGGTACCGGGATGAATGTGCGTGCCTCTCTGGCGAACCAGGATGTTGCCGGCCAGAACGAACTGACCGTCAGCGCGCTTCACGCCCAGCCGCTTGGACTCGGAATCACGGCCGTTCTTGGTGGAGCCGCCGCCCTTTTTATGGGCAAAGAACTGGAAGCTGATTCTCAGCATGTTATTGCACCTCCATAACTTCGATATAATCAGGATATTGGTCCCGCAGCTCACACAATGTGAGCATCATGCCTGTCAGGACGGCCTGTACGGCGTCTTCGTCCTCGCAGGAGGCGGGTAGGGTCAAGGTGATTCGGGCCTCTTCTTCGTTCACCTTGGTTTTGCAGCGGTTGCCCAGCACCTCTTCAATGGTGCAGGAGGCAAACTGCACGGCGGTGGAGACGGCGGCACAGATAATGTCCGCGCCGGCCTCGGCATAGCCGCTGTGGCCCGAGACGGTAAATCCGGAGATTCTGCCGTCCTGATCGAAAAATTCGACTCTCGTCATTACACGGAGATCTTTTCGATCTGCACCTTGGTGTAAGGCTGACGATGGCCCTGCTTGGACTTGGAGTCCTTCTTGGAGCGGTACTTGAAGACGATAACCTTCTTGCCCTTGCCATTCTTCAGGACCTTAGCCTCCACAGAAGCGCCGGAGACAACGGGAGCGCCAAACTTGGAGTTCTCGCCGTCCAGGACTGCCAGCACCTGATCGAAGGTCACGGTGGATTCGGCTTCGGCGTTCAGCTTTTCGATGTAGAGGACGTCGCCCTCCTTGACGCTGTACTGCTTGCCGCCGGTCACGATAACTGCCTGCATGTTCATTTGCACCTACCTTTGTTGTAGACTCGCTCTGGAGGCGTGAGGGCATACCTCAGCTTCAGCCTCTTCAACGCGGCTTTTCAATTATAGCAGGCCGCAGCGGCGCTGTCAAATACTTTTTGCGGTTTTTCTCAACAATCAGGAATGTGCGACTCAGCCACAATTATTGAGACTCCTGACCCACATCTGACTGCTATTTCTTGCGAAGAATCCGTATGCAGACAAGAATAATCAGGACTGCTACCAAAAGCCATACAACACGCTCCACTGCGGTAAATCCCAATTGCAGATACATCCACCATGCCGCATGGGGATAATTTCCTATAGCAGAAGTTGTATCGATGATGCTTGTCATACCGTTTCTCTCCTCTCTGAATATGATGCAAATGAAATATATTACACAGCAAGGAACTAATTTCTCATGAATTCTATGCAAATGTGAAAGGATGGGCTACAATCTCATTCCCACAGGTAGACTCTCGCCTCATAGGGCTGCAGAACGGCCTTCCGCGGCTCGGGATAGTTCTGCAGAATCAGCTTCGCCTTGCCCAGGTCGAAGCCCTTGGGGGCGTGGAAGAGCACCTTGCTGTCGGAGAAGGAGCACACCACCAGCAGCCGCTGGCGTCCGTCGTCCCGGCTGTAGACGTAGAGCTGGCCGGAGGCCTTCCAGTGCTCCTGATACCGGCCGTGGCGCACCACCGGCAGGGACTTGCGCAGGGAGATGGCTTTTCTGTAGAAATTCAGAATGGAATCCGGGTCGTCCTCCTGGGCGGCGGCGTTGATCCGGGGATAATTGGGGTTGACGTAGAACCAGGGGGTTCCGGTGGTGAAGCCGGCGCTGCGCGCATCGCTCCACTGCACCGGTGTCCGGGCGGAATCCCGGGAGCAGCGCCACAGGCGCTCCAGCCGCTGCCGGGGCGTCTTGTCCAGAGCGGCGTGCTCATACTGCCAGCGGGTCTGGACGTCCTCATACTGCTCCGGGCTTCTGGGCCGCCAGTTGAGCATGCCCAGCTCCTGACCCTGGTAGACGAAGGGGGTGCCCTTCTGGAACAGGTAGGATACAGCCAGCATCTTGCCGCTCTGCTTCCAGAATTTCTCACTGCCGTAGCGGGAGATGATCCTGGGATGGTCGTGATTTTCGATGTACAGGGCGTTCCAGGCCCGCCCGTCCAGGGCCTCCTGCCAACTGGAAAAGGCCTGCTTCAGCCGGGTCAGGGAGAATTTCGTGGGCATCCAGTCGGTGAACAGGCAGTCGGCGCACATGCACTGGAACTGGATCATCATGTCGATCTGGCCGGTTTCCTCGTCAATGTAGCGCAGGGCCTGTTTGGGCCAGACCAGAGGCGCTTCGGCGATGGTGAAGCAGTCGTAGTGGTCCAGCACGTCCAGCTGGAACTCCCGCAGGTATTCGTGGATATGGGGGCCGTGGTTATAGTGGGCCATGCCCTTGAAAATGGGGAACAGGTGGTCGTCCGGCAGGCCCTCCTTTTTGGAGATGTAGGTTATCACATCCTCCCGGAAGCCGTCCACCCCCAAATCCAGCCAGAAGCGGAGGATTTTCTTGACCTCCTCCCGCACCAGAGGATTGTCCATGTTCAGATCCGGCTGCTTGACGGCGAACAGATGCAGATAATATTCCCCCCGGACCTCATCCCAGGTCCAGGCCTTGCCCTCAAAGTTGCTGTCCCAGTTGTTGGGCAGGCCGCTGCCGGGTTTGGCGGGCCGCCAGATGTAGTAGTCGGTGTAGGGCTCGATGCGGCGGCGGCTCTTCTGGAACCATTCGTGCTCGTCGCTGGTGTGGTTGACCACCAGATCCATGACCACCTTCATGCCCCGCCGGTGGGCGCCGTCCAGCACCTGCCGGAAGGCCTCCATACCGCCGAATTCCGGGGCCACGTCCATATAATCGGAAATATCGTAGCCGCAGTCCGCCCCGGGGGAGGGATAGATGGGCGAGAACCAGATGCCGTCCACGCCCAGGGATTTCAGATAGTCCAGCTTCTCCAGGACGCCCCACAGGTCGCCCATGCCGTCCCCGTTGCCGTCCTTGAAGCTCCGGGGCCAGATTTGATAAAATACGCAGTCCTTGTACCAGCGGGTGCGTTCCATGGCCATCACTCCTTTTCCTTCAGTATACCATAGAAATTCGTTGACGGGAAGAACAACCGGGGATAAAATGATACCATTGAGAGGAGACGATGCCCATGATAACCTGCGATAACGGCGTGTTCCTGCTGAAAACCGACGCGTTTTCCGCACTGTTTCGTGTGAGTCCCCATGGGCAATTGGAGCATCTGCATTTCGGTGCGCCGGTGGAGGCATCCGATGCGGCGGCCCTGGCCTGCAAGCCCGGTCTGGGTTGGGGCGGCGCCATTGCCTATGACGAATCCAACGGAACCTGTCTGGATGTGCTGCCCTGGGAATGGAGCGGCGCGGGCCGGGGCGATTTCCGGGAGAGTCCCATCTGCCTGGAGGAAGGCCCCACGGACTTCTGCTATGCTGCCCACCGCATCCACCGGGGAATCGTCCCCATGACCACGGGGCTGCCCCAGGCCCGGGGCGAGGCGGAAACCCTGGAGATCACCCTGCGTCAAACCGATGGTTTGGAGCTGACCCTGTATTGGACCCTGTTCGGCGGCGTTCTCACCCGGCGGGCTGTCCTGAAAAACGGCACGGCAGCGCCGGTTCATGTGACCAAACTCATGAGCTTTTGCCTGGATCTGCCGGGCTGCTTTACCATGACCACCTTGGACGGCGGCTGGATTGCGGAAGCCCACCGCCATGATACGCCGGTGGGCCCTGCCCGGGTGGTCAATGAGAGCGTCACAGGCTTTTCCTCCAATCGGCACAATCCGGGCTTCCTCCTGTGGGAGGACGCGGGGGAAGATCACGGCCGGGTCTACGGCTTCAATCTGGTCTGGTCCGGCAATCACTACAGCGCGGCTCAGCAGTCCCTCCAGGGGCTGACCCGGGTCATGGGCGGCGTTTCGCCGGATCATTTCCGCCGGACCCTGCAGCCGGGGGAGTGCCTGGAGACGCCGGAGGCCGTGTTGGCCTGGTCGGACAAGGGCTTCAACGGCCTGTCCCGGCAGATGCACGACTTTGTCAACGGCCACATCGTCCCACCGGCCTGGCAGTACCGGGAGCGGCCCATTGTGTTCAACAGTTGGGAGGGCTGCGGCTTTGATTTTACCCAGAACCGCCTGGTGGAGCTGGCCAGGCAGGCCGCCGGTCTGGGCTGTGAGCTGTTCGTCCTGGACGACGGCTGGTTCGGACGCCGCAAGGATGACCGGGCCGGTCTGGGAGACTACTGGGTCAACAAAAAGAAGCTGCCCGAGGGACTGGCCGGTCTGGCGGAGAAGATCCGCGCCCAGGGGCTGGAATTCGGCCTGTGGTTCGAGCCGGAGGCCGTGAATCCGGACTCCGACCTGTACCGCGCCCACCCGGACTGGACCCTGACCGACGGCCTGCCGCCTCTGCTGGGCCGCCATGAACTGCTGCTGGATCTGACCAAGCCGGAGGTCCGGGATTACATTGTGGAAAACGTCTCCGCCGTTCTGGACAGCGCCCCCATTTCCTACGTCAAATGGGATATGAACCGCCATTCTGTGGCCCTGGGAGCCAAGGCCTACGACTATATTCTGGGGCTCTATGAGGTCCTGGGCCGGATCTTCGGTCCCCGGCCGGAGATTTTGCTGGAAAGCTGCTCCTCCGGCGGAAACCGGTTTGACCTGGGTATGCTGTGCTTCGGCCCCCAGATCTGGTGCTCCGACGATACGGATCCCATCGAACGGCTGGACATCCAGGGCGGCCTCAGCTATCTCTATCCACAGTCAACGTTCGGCGCCCATGTCTCCGCCGCACCCCATGCCCAGACCCTTCGCACCACGCCTCTGTCCACCCGGGGCAACGTGTCCTTCTTCGGCTGCCTGGGCTATGAGCTGGATCTGAAAAACCTGCTGCCGGTGGAGGAGGTGGAGATCCGAAATCAGACGGAATTCTACAAGGCCAACCGCCTGTGCCTCCAGTTCGGCCGGTTTTCCCGCCAGTCCGCCGCTGATGGAACGGTCTGGCAGGTCTCCCGGGAGGGAAAACACATCGCCGGGGTATTCCACCGGCTGCAGCATGCCGCCCCCGGCTATGAGGGGCTGCGGATGACCGGGCTGAAGCCCGGTGCCCGCTACCGGGTCACCAGCCGCCTGCAGAAGCTCCGGGTGGGCCAGTTCGGCGGCCTGGTCAGCCATATTTCTCCCATTCCCATCAACCCCAACGGCCTGCTGCTCCGGACAGCCGACCGGCGCTACGGCATGGAGGACGGGCAGGAGCAGTTCACCGCCTCCGGCGCCGCCCTGCTGTCCGGCGTCATGCTCCAGCCCCGCTTTACCGGCACCGGCTATGACAAAACCCTGCGGCTGCAGGGCGATTTCAGCGCTTATCTTTATACAGCGGAGGAGGAAACCCCATGAAACTGGAAACCCGAAACAAATATTGCTTCGGCCTGGGCACCGTGGGCCGGGATATGTTCTATTCCTTTGTGTCCAACACCATGCTCTATTTCCTGTCGGACGTTTTGTCCCTGCCCCTGTGGGTCTTTGCGGCGGTGACCATGGTGCTGTCTGTGCTGCGAATCTGTGACGCCCTCAACGATCCCATCACCGGCCTGATCATCGACAACATCCATTCCCCCTGGGGCAAGTTCAAGCCGGCCATTCTGGTGGGCGGCGTCCTCAGTGTGGGCTGCTGCCTGCTGATGTTCGGCAACGTGGGTACCGGTTTGGGCTTCATCGTGCTGTTTGCTGTGGGCTATTTCCTGTGGGACATCACCTACGGCGTCAACGACATCGCCTATTGGACCCTGCTGCCGGCCCTGTCCACGGATCAGAAGCAGCGGGAGAAGATTGGCGCCTTTGCCAGAATCTGCGCCAACGTGGGCATGTACATCGTCATGATCGGCTGGCAGCCTATCACCTCCGCCCTGGGCGATACGCCGAAGGTGTGGCTTGGATGCGCCGCGGTTGTGTCGGCCTTGTATCTGCTGTTCCTGCTCTTCCCCCTGCTGGGCGTCAAGGAGCCGCGGCTGGCAGCGCCCGATGAAGAGAAAACCACCCTGCGGCAGATGTGGCAGGCCATTGCCCACAACGACCAGCTGCTGTGGACCACCCTGTCCATGGCCCTGTTCATGGTGGGCTACTGCACCACCACGGGCTTTGCCATCTACTACATGAAATATCTCTACGGCAATGAGAATATGTATGCTGTCCTGGCCGCCGTGGTGGGCGTGGCCCAGCTGGCGGCCCTGGGGGTGTTCCCCCTGTTCTCAAAGCGGTTCAACCGCAGGCAGCTCTATACCCTGGGCACCGTTCTGGTGGTGCTGGGCTATGGTGTGTTCTTCTTTGCCGAGCATTCCCTGGCTTTGATTTCCCTGGCGGCGGTGCTGCTGTTTGTGGGCCAGGCCTTCATCCAGCTGCTGATGCTCATGTTCCTGGCGGATACCATTGAGTATGGACAGTGGAGGCTGGGCAAGCGCAGCGAATCCATCACCTTCTCCATCCAGCCCCTGGTCAATAAGCTGGGCGGCGCGTTGTCCACGGGTCTGGTCAGCGTGACCCTGATTCTCTCCGGCATCAAGACCGGCGAGGCCACGGCGGACTTCATCACCAGCTCCGGCAAGCTGATTTTCAAATGCGCCATGCTGGCGATCCCTCTGGCAGCAATTGTGGCAGGCTATTTCATTTACCTGCGGAAGTTTAAGATCGACGAGACATTCTATAAAAAAATCCTGCAGGAGCTCCGGGAACGGGGACAGCTGCGGGAGGAAGTGAGTCAGGAGACAGAATATGGCATTAAATGAATCCATGGAGCAATATGCCCGGCAGTGTCAGGACGAGCTGAGGGCGTTGATTCGAGCCCTGTGCGCAATCCCGGCGCCGTCCCATCATGAGCAGCAGCGGGCGGAATTCTGCCGGCAGTGGCTGGAGCGGGCAGGTGGCCGGAATGTCTGGATTGACGAGGCTCTGAATGTGATCTGCCCCTGGGGCGACACCGGGGACAATCCTCTGACCGTGGTCATGGCCCACACGGACACGGTGTTTCCGGACCGGGAACCCATGGCCCTGCGGGAGGCGGATGGGCGGTATTACTGTCCCGGCGTCACGGACGACACAGCGCAGCTGGCAGTGCTGCTGATGTGTGCCCGCTATTTTCTTCAAGCCGGGCAGACGCCCAAAACCGGGATTCTGTTTGTGGCCAATTCCTGCGAGGAGGGCCTGGGCAACCTGAAGGGCAGCCGGGCCATTGTCTCCCGCTATGGTGCCCGGCTCCAGTCGCTCGTCACGCTGGATGGTTCCAACTTCCAGGGGGCGGTCAGCAAGGCAGTGGGCTCCCACCGCTATCGGGTTACGGTGAAAACGGAAGGCGGCCATTCCTTCGGAGCCTTCGGCAACCGCAATGCCATCCGGTATTTGGCCTCCATGATCGAGACGCTCTATGCCGTCAAGGTCCCTCAGGAGGGTGACAGCCACACCACCTACAATGTGGGGACCATCTCCGGCGGTACTTCCGTCAATACCATTGCCCAGGAAGCCCAGATGCTCTATGAGTACCGCTCCGACAGCGCGGTCTGCCTGGCGAACATGGAGCACCTGTTCCGCCAGGTGGTGCAGACCTACCGGGCCATGGGGCTGGAGGTAGAGGTGGAGAAAATCGGCGACCGGCCCTGCGGCGGAGACGTGGATCCGGCGCGGCAGCAGGCCCTGCTGGACCGGGCGGCGGCTTCCATCCGGCGGGTCACGGGACTGGAGCCGGTATTCCGCTCCGGCTCCACGGACTGCAATACGGCCCTGGCCGCCGGCATCCCGGCTGTATGCATCGGTGCCTGTCGGGGCGGCGGCTGCCACACCCGGGAGGAATATCTGGAGTTGGACAGCCTGGAAACCGGCTGCCGCCTGGTGCTGGACTTTTTGGGGGAGACCATCGGCTGACTGCCGCGGGGGAGGTTGGTTTGCTTATTTGCCTTCCCCCTCGGCCGCGCTGCCCTGGGGCGGCTCCCAGTGAGGCAGCGTAAAGATGTTCTTTTCGAACTGCAGCAGCCCTTCCTGCTGCATCAGGCTCAGCTCGTGGGACAGGGCGCTGCGGTTGACGCAGAGAAAATCCGCCATTTTTTCCCGGGACATGGGAATGGCCAGAGTGCGGCTGCCCCGCTTGTTGGCCTGCATGGTCAGATAGGTCATAATCCGGTCCCGCAGACCCCGCTGGGACAGAATCGCCAGCCGGTATTCCTTTTTCATGTTCTCCTGAGAGATCAGGGTCAGCAGCTGGTGCAGGATCTCCTGGCGGCAGTCCTCCGGGAGCGTACCGGCCTGCAGCAGCAGATCGGCCTGCAGGAAGAAAATCCGGGCCGGCGTCTCTGCCACGGCGTGGTAAGGGGACAGCCTGGTCCTGGTGCAGATCAGATCGGCGCCCATCAGCTCCGGCGGCTGCAGCACATCCGCCAGGGTGACGCTGCCGTTGTCAAACAGATGCAGCAGCTGCACGCGTCCCTCCAGTACCACGCCCAGTTCGTTCACCTGGTCCTGCGGTTGAATCAGGAATTTGCCCCGGGCAAATTCCCGCGTCCGGCCCCGGGGCAGCAGCTCCCGGGTGATCGTTGCTTCCGGCAGGGACCGGAACAGCAGGCATGCCTGCAGAGCCTGAACAGGTTCCATATGTCCGCCTCCTTTTCTATATTATAGCATAAAATATGTTGTCCGGACAACATACTTTTTCGCCGGTTTTTGCTATACTGGTTCCATGCTGAAAAGGAGGAATAACTGTGAAAAAGCTGATTGCCCTGCTGCTTGCTTGCTGCATGATTCTGTGCCTGTTTGCCGGCTGCGGCCAGAAAGCAGAAGAAACGCCCGCCGCCCAGGAGCAGACCGCCCAGGAGCCGGAGACACCTGCTGATGACGTGACACCGGAGCCTGAGCCTGAGCCGGAACCTGAGCCGGAACCTGAACCGGAACCTGCGGTGGAACTGATTGTCTTTGCGGCTGCTTCCATGCAGGAGACCCTGACCGAGTTGGGGGAGCGCTATATGGAGCAGAACCCCAATGTGACCCTTGTGTTTAACTTTGATTCTTCCGGCACCCTGAAAACTCAGATTCAGGAGGGCGCGGACTGTGACATCTTCATCTCCGCCGGTCAGAAGCAGATGAATCAGCTGGATCTTACTGCGGATCCGGCCGTCAATACGGAGGGCTTGGATTTTGTCCTGTCCGATACCCGCTTCGATATTCTGGAAAACAAGGTGGCGCTGGCAGTGCCCGATGGCAATCCCGCGGGAATCAACTCCTACGAGGATCTGAAGGCCGGCCTGGAGGCGGGAACCCTTCTGCTGGCCATGGGCAATTCCGATGTTCCCGTGGGCCAGTATACCCAGAAGATTCTGGCATATTTTGGCCTGTCCGAGGAGGACCTGGCCGCTGCCGGATGCATCACCTATGGTTCCAATGTCAAGGAGGTCACCACGCAGGTCTCCGAGGCTGCCGTGGACTGCGGTATTATCTATGCAACAGATGCATTCTCCGCCAATCTGACCGTGGTGGACACAGCCACTGCTGAGATGTGCGGCCAGGTGATCTATCCCGCCGCTGTGTTGAATGTCTCCAAGAACCCGGAGGCAGCCCAGGCCTTCCTGGATTTCCTGACCGGCGATGAAGGCGACGCCGTCTTTGCCGGCGTGGGCTTTACTCCCATGGCCTGAGAACGCTGCCGCGCGCTGCAGCTCTGCTCGGTGATCTGAGGACAGAATGGAGCTGGAGATCATGTTCAACCCAATATGGCTGCCACAGGCTCATCGGGCCTGCGGCAGTCCGTCCCGCGGTCACCAAAGTCAGTGCCTGCGGACGTTTTGCTGTCCGATTTCTATTCTTTAGGGCGCATGTCCCATAAGGAGCTGCTTCCATGGATTGGTTTCCGTTCTTTAATTCTTTGCGTATCGCCGGCATCAGCACGGTTGTGATTTTTTTTGTCGGCATTTTTGCCGCCTACTACATCGCAAAAGCGCCGCGGCTGATCAAGGGCATCCTGGACGTGGTACTGACCATGCCCTTGGTGCTGCCGCCCACGGTGGTGGGGTATCTGCTCCTGCGGGTGCTGGGTCCCAAGCGGCCCATCGGCGCCTGGTTTCTGGGGACCTTTGGCATCAAATTGACCATGACCTGGTGGTCCGCCATTTTTGCCACCGCTGTGGTGATCTTTCCCCTGATGTACCGCACGGCCCGGGGCGCCTTTGAGGCTTTTGATGAAACGCTGGCC
>CAMBCW010000072.1 GCA_945864925.1 uncultured Clostridia bacterium | reverse complement strand
GTGTATAAGAGACAGTCCTAACTGACTGCACGTTTCCTCAAGCGGAACCCTTGAACGCGCCCGCGCCGGCGATCCTCGTCAAAGGTACGCGCTCCGGTCTGGCTCCTTTGCGTCAGTTTTTCTCCGTGATAGGGACAATCCTCATTGTGTTTCTTCCTTATCCGGATGATTGCCGTCCTGCGACCAGTCGATGGGCGCTTCTCCATGGGCGGCCAGAAATTCATTGATCCGGCTGAAGGGCCGGCTGCCGAAGAACCCCCGGTAGGCCGACAGGGGGCTGGGGTGGGGCGCCTCCAGAATCAATCTGGGATAGGGCGAAGCCGCCGCAGCCTTGGCCTTTTTCTGCGCCTGGGATCCCCAGAGGACGAAGGCCACAGGCTGCGGCAGTTCCGCCAGGGAGGCGATAACCGTATCCGTAAATTCCTGCCAGCCAAAGTCCTTGTGGCTGTTGGCCCTTCCCCGCTCCACCGTGAGCACCGTATTCAGCAGCAGCACGCCCTGTTTGGCCCAGGCCGTGAGATTTCCGTCCGGACTGGGCAGAATCCCCAGATCGGACTCCCGCTCCTTATAAATATTGACCAAAGACGGCGGGGCCTTCACCCCCGGCTGCACGGAAAACGCCAGCCCGTGGGCCTGGCCCGGCTCGTGATACGGGTCCTGACCCAAAATCACCGCCCGCACCGCCTCCGGCGGCGTCAGGGCAAAGGCTGAAAACAGCTGCTCCCTGGGCGGATAGATCTCCGCCTGGTCATAGGCCAGCTCCACCCGTTGGAACAGGGATTCAAACCGCTCCAGAGGCAGGCGGTTCGCCCAGGTGCCCAGTTGAGAGAAATCCATGTTTTTCTTCCTTTCTGATAAATGTCTCTTGCATCCTGACGCAATCCGCGATATACTGAGGAAAACACTGGGAAATACAGAAGGAGCGTCATGACCTTGTCTTTCCGGAAATTTTTTCTTCCTTGGACTGCGTCCGACTGTTTTGAGACCGAGCGCGCATTCCAAACCTGGCTCCGCCGCCGCTGGCGATTTTTCACAGATCTGAGGATGATTGTCCTGGCTGTGGCGGTGCTGTGTCTGCTGGCAGGCTATTTTACCAGCCGGCGTCCCCTCATGCTTTTGACCATTGTTCCGCTGGCTCTGGTTCTGCTGCTATCCGTGGCGCTGGCCAGAATGGAGGCGGTTCTGGATGGACAAAATAAATCGCAACAATAAGGAGATGAGTCGAACATGAAGTATGTCTGTGACCTTTGCGGCTGGGAATACGACGAAGAGGAAGGTTATCCCGAAGGCGGCATCGCGCCCGGCACCAAGTGGGAAGACGTTCCCGAGGACTTCGAGTGCCCCATGTGCTGTGTCGGCAAAGACCAGTTCTCCGAGGCGTAATCGCATCATGCTCTGTCCGCGCTGCAGTCGCAGCGCGGATTTTTTGTGTCAAATACCATAGAGTCCGAACACCACCCGGTTCAGCGCACGCACCGGCAGAAGCTTTGCCAGCAGGCACACCGCCTGATAGGACAAACCGACTGCATACAGGCCCTTGACATGCTTTTTCCCAGCCAGACGGCAGATTTTGGCCGCCACAGCCTCCGGCGCCATGCCGCCGGCCTCGTCCCGCTCCATCCTGGCCACACTTCTGGCAATGCGCCCCTGGTAGAGGTCGTCACCCAGAGCCGTCTTTTCCCGGGCCGCCGTGAAGCCTGTGCGGATATCCCCGGGCGTGACGGCGCAGACCGTCACGCCAAAGGGCCGCACCTCGTTGGCCAACGCCAACGTGTAGGCGTTTACCGCGGCTTTGGATGCGGAATAATAAGTCTGGAAGGGGATGGCCACCGGCGCAGCCACGGAGCTGACGTTGATAATCCGCCCCTTGGTCTGACGCAGATGCGGCAGTGCCGCCCGGTTCACCCGGACCATGCCGAAGAAATTCACATCAACCAGCCGCTGGGCATCCCGGGTCTCGGTAAATTCCACCGCGCCGGAGATTCCAAAGCCGGCACAGTTGACCACCAGATCCAGCTGTCCGGTCTGCCGGACCACCTGGGCCACCGCAGCGGCCACGGCGGCCTCGTCGGTGACGTCCACAGCCAGATGCGTCAGGCCGTCGGGGCCCGTTTCCCTCCGGCTGAAGGTATAGACGGCATAGCCGGCCCGGGCCAGAGCCAGGGCCGCAGCAAGTCCGATTCCCGACGTTCCGCCGGTTACAATGGCTGTTTTCATCGCCGCTGGTTCCCCCCTGTCAGCTGCAGGTTGATATTCCGCACCGCCGCCGGGGACAGCTTCTGGACCATGCGGTCATAGGTCCACAGGCCGTTGACTTCCTCCTCCACGTCGCTGAGCTGCGTGTAAATGGCAGCCGAGAGGCCCTGTTCCGCGGCAGGCAGGATCTGTCCGAGAATCAGTTCCTCATAGGCCTGCAGCAGCGTCTCCGGGTTCCGGAACGCCCGGTATCCAAAGTTCTTCTTCGCCCAGCTGTGTCCCGGCACGCTCCAATTATACCCGCCATATTCCGACAAAATCACAGCGCGGCCCCGACGATCCGGGCGGAACCGGTACTTGGTAAAATAGACGTGAAGGCTCTGAAGCTGTCCGATCCCCTGGTCGTGCCAGCCGGAGGCGTGGTCGATGAGCCGCTCCGGATCCAATTTCCGGATCAGCTCTGAGGCAATCCTGGCATCGAATTGCCCCCATCCCTCGTTGAAGGGCGTCCACAGGACCAGGGACGGCACATTGCGCAATTGTTCCACCATCTGGGTCAGCTCCGCCAGAAACCGCCGGCGGCCCTTTTCATCAGCCCGGCCGAAGGCTTCATAGGCGTCGTCCCTGCGGTGGCGCTTGGTCACCAGGGGCAGGGTGACCACCGGGACTTTATATTCCGCCGCGCCGCCGCAGGGCATATCCTGCCACACCAGCATACCCAGCCGGTCACAGTGGTAGTACCACCGCATCGGCTCCGTTTTCATGTGTTTGCGCAGGGTGTTGAAGCCCATGGACTTCATGGACTGGATATCCAAAATCAGCGCCTCGTCACTGGGGGCCGTATACAGGCCGTCGGGCCAGTAGCCCTGATCCAGCACACCATGCATGAAGTAGGGCCGTCCGTTGAGGTGGATCCGGGGTACACCGTGCTCGTCGGGGCAGATCTCCACCTTGCGCATGGCGAAATAGCTCTCCACCCGGTCGTCCCCCAGGGTGGCTGCGAAGCCATACAGGGTGGGAGACTCCGGTGACCAGGGCCGGAAACCAGGCACCGGCACGGGTATGGCCCGGTTGGCCGCGCCCTCATAGATCATCCCGTCCAGCTCCACGGCGCAGGGGCCTTCCGATCCGGATTCCACCGTGATCTCCACCCGGCTGTCATCAAACCGGGGAACAATCCGCAGATTGCGGATATACCGCTCCGGCACCGTTTCCGCCCAGACCGTCTGCCAGATGCCGCTCTGGCGGCTATACCAGATGCCGCCGCGTTTGGTTTTCTGCTTGCCCCGGGTCAGGCCGCTTCCCTCCGTATCGTCCCGCACCCGTACCAGCAGCCGGTCATCACCGGTGATGGCGTCGGTGATGTCCAGGGTGAAGGCCGTATATCCGCCGGTGTGGCCGCCCAGGGGTTTGCCGTTGACAAAGACTGCCGCCACCTGATCCACGGCGCCGAAATGCAGCAGCACCCGTTTCCCCGGCTCCGGCTTCAGGCCCAGCTGCCGGCCATACCACAGGTACTGCCCCGGCTGCAGAGTCCGGTTTACGCCGGATAAGGGCGCCTCCGGCGAAAAGGGCACCAGAATCTGCCCCTCCCACCGCTCCGGCGGCTGCTCCGAAGCCGTGATGGCATAGTCCCAGAGGCCATTGAGAATGGTTTCGCCCGCCCGCCGCATCTGCGGACGGGGGTATTCCTGCAATACCTGATCCGGCTGCAGCTGCTCGCTCCAAAAGGTTTTCATGGGCCCCCTCCTTTTACCGGTTATCCCTTCAGGTTCCGGATCCGCTCCTGGATAGAGGCCTCAAAGGCCTCGTCTGACATGGACGGATCCCGGGTGGCGCTCCAGACGCCGCAGGGCGCCTGCTCACAGGCGGCGCAGGTCGCGAAACGATTTTTCTGCACCGCGCAGGCGTAAATGGGACAGGCCTTTCCTTCCGGCGCGTGGAACACCCTGCCGCAGAGCTCGTTGCAGCCCTGGCACATGGTTCCATAGCAGCCGCAGGCGGTACAATCGGTCCCGCAGCAGCTCAGACCCAAAATCTCCCGCTGCCGCTTTTTGCTGAAGCCCCCCAGGACCAGCCGGTAGGACTTGTCCAGCAGCTCCCGCAGCAGCTCGTCCGGTACCTGGCCGTCGGGCAGGACGGAGTTCCAATGGACCTTATTGGAATAATAGCCCGGAATGACATCCGCATACTGGGACCGCAGCAGCTCGCCCTCCAGGGGCTCCAACTTCAGGTTGATGTAATAGGGTTGATTGCCGTCGTCCAGGCAGATCGCCGCGAACATTTTCCCGCCCACATGATAGCGAACCCAGTTCCAGTCGGGCTGCAGATCCTTGGTCACGCCCCGTTTGCGCAATAAATATGTATCCATCCAGGCATACCGCATCCAAATCCCCCCATGCTTTTTTGTCTTGCCTCTATTGTAATATAAATTTGCGTTTCCGGCAATCCGCTTCCGCTTTTCTCATAATTTTTTTGAATTGTTCGCAATTGCTTCACACATTTCGTCAAAACTCATGTAAAATAAATCACATCACAGAATCTCGCAGAAGCGAGGGATTAGGATGGCACGAGACCCCTATGAAGTTCTGGACGTTTCCCGAAACGCCACAGAAGATGAAATCAAAGCCGCATACCGCAAGCTGGCCAAAAAATATCACCCGGACCTCAATCCCGGCGACCCCACTGCCGCTCAGAAGATGAACGAGGTCAACCAGGCCTATGACCAGATCAAGAACCCCCAGGCCTATCAGCAGCCCACCGGGCAGCAAAGCTACTCTCCCTACGGAAGTTCCTATGGGAACTCCTACGGTGGTCCTTACGGCGGTTCTTACAGTCCAAACAGTTCGCAGGAGGACTACGACGACGGGTCCGGTGATCCCTTTGAGGCGTTTTTCCGGGAATTTCAGAATCAGAGCCAGACCCATTTCACCTATCACCGGGTCCGCCCTTTCAGCCTGCTGCGAACCATTTTGATTGTCTATCTGCTGATCAATCTGATCAGCTGCATGGCCCAGAGTCTGTCCTACCACCAGAATTTTGACGCCTACTATGACGCATACCGGCAGGACGCCTATGGCGAACAGGTGCAGGATCCCTGGGCGCAATCCGACAGCAACCAGCCCGTCCCGGGCGGATGGAGGTGACAGCATGGGACTATTCTTTAAGAAGCCGCCGGAACCCCAGGAGGACCTGCGTTGGGAGGCGCTCAATGCGGAGTATCAGAACTATCGCCGCCGCACGGCCCAGGAGCTGGAAACTGCGGAAGCCCGTTCTGCCCGGCAGACCGCCGCGGCGTTTTTGCCCCTTTACGACGACCTGCAGCGGGCTCTGGCCTGTGCCTGCGGCGACCCCGCCTTCTACAAGGGCGTGGAACTGATTTACAAGAGCCTGATGGATACGTTGGCCTCTCTGGGAATCCGGCCCATGGATTCCAAAGGTAAAATTTTCAATCCCACCTACCACGAAGCCGTGGAACACATCACGGACCCCCGCTATCGCCAGGAGGAAATCGTGGAGGTCCTCCGGGTGGGCTTCACCATGGATGACGAAGTCATCCGCCACGCCAAAGTCATCGTGGCAAACTGCGAATAAAACCTGTAGAGCGGGGGGCTTGTCCCCGCCGCAACCATCACATTGCCTGCTGCAGCAAAGGAGTAATTGCACTATGTCCAAAATCATCGGCATCGACCTCGGCACCACCAACAGCTGCGTCTGCGTCATGGAGGGCGGCGAACCTGTGGTCATTCCCAACGCAGAGGGCGGCCGCACCACCCCCTCCGTGGTGGCGTTCTCCAAAACCGGCGAGCGCATGGTGGGACAGATCGCTAAGCGCCAGGCCGTCACCAATCACGACCGCACCATCTCCTCCATCAAACGGGAAATGGGCAGCGACTATAAAGTCACCATTGACGGCAAGAAGTACACCCCGCAGGAAATCTCTGCCATGATCCTGCAGAAGCTGAAGGCGGACGCCGAGGCTTATCTGGGCGGCCCCGTCACGGAGGCCGTCATCACCGTTCCCGCCTACTTCACCGACGCCCAGCGTCAGGCCACCAAGGACGCCGGCAAGATTGCCGGCCTGGACGTGAAACGGATTATCAACGAGCCCACAGCCGCGGCCCTGGCCTATGGCGTGGACAAGGAAGAAAGCCAGAAGATCATGGTCTATGACCTGGGCGGCGGCACCTTTGACGTGTCCATTCTGGAGATTTCCTCCGGCGTCATCGAGGTCCTGGCCACCGCCGGCAACAATCATCTGGGCGGCGACGACTTCGACCAGTGTGTTGCCGACTACCTGATCAAAGAATTCCGCCGGGAAAACCGGCTGGATCTGAGCCGGGACCCTGCCGCCATGCAGCGCATCCGGGAGGCCGCTGAGAAGGCCAAAATTGAGCTGTCCGCCATGACCCAGACTGCCATCTCCCTGCCCTACATCGCTGTGGGCCGGGACGGCCCTCTGCATCTGGAGACCACCCTGACCCGGGCCAAATTCAATGAACTGACCAGCCATCTGGTGCAGGCCACCCGGGGCCCTGTGGATCAGGCCATCAACGATTCCGGCGTACCCATCAGCCAGATCAGCAAGGTGCTGATGGTGGGCGGCTCCAGCCGCATTCCCGCCGTCCAGGAGCTGGTGCAGACCATCACCGGCCGTCTGCCCTTCAAAGGCATCAACCCCGACGAATGCGTGGCCATGGGCGCCTGCCTCCAGGGCGGCGTGCTCTCCGGCGCCGTGACGGGTCTGCTGCTGCTGGACGTGACGCCCCTGTCCCTGGGCATCGAGACCGTGGGCGGCGTCTGCACCCGGGTCATTGAACGCAACACCACCCTGCCCATCCGCAAGAGCCAGATTTTCACCACCGCCGCCAATTTCCAGACCTCCGTGGACGTCCATGTGCTCCAGGGCGAGCGCCCCATGGCCAAGCAGAACAAGGAGCTGGGCCGTTTCCAGCTGACCGGCATCCGCCGGGCCATGCGGGGCGTCCCGCAGATTGAGGTCACCTTTGCCATTGACGCCAACGGCATCGTCAACGTCTCGGCCAAGGACCTGGGCACCGGCCGGGCCCAGGATATCACCATCACCGCCACCTCCAACATGAGCCAGGCAGAGATCGACCGGGCCGTCCGGGAAGCCCAGCAATACGCCCAGGAGGACGCCCGCATGAAGGCCGAAGCCACCGCCAAGGATCGCTGTGAGCAGCTCATGTACCAGGCCGCCTCTGCCAAGGTGGACAAAGCCGCCAAGCAGCGGCTGGCCGAAGCCGTCAAAGTCACCCGCCAGGCGGTCAAGTCCAAGAATCCCGCCGCCATGAATGACGCCGCCGATGAGCTGGAACGGGTCATGAACGAGGTGGGCTGTACCGTGGACCCCAACGCCCAATACCGTGCCGACTACGCCCCCCAGGACGACAAAAACAACGATGATGACGCCATGGACGCGGACTTCGAGGAAGTATAACCCACACATACAACAACGCTGTCATTGCCCGTCTCCCCAAGGGACTGGCAATGACAGCGTATTTTTTCGCGGCCCATCAGAGCGTCCGGCTCAGGTAGACCATGTCCACCAGCCGGACGCCGGCCTCCACAATGGGGTGGTCGTAGTGCTCCGGGAAGAAGTTCTTCACCCGGTGGTGCTCCCGGAAGCCGCACTTTTGATAGAACGGCACCGTCAGCGGGCTGTCCCCGGTGCCCACCAGCAGTTCCCGGCACCGGCTGCCGGAATGCGTCGCCGCAAATTCCACCAGGGCCCTGCCATAGCCTCTGCCCTGGGCCCAGGGCGCCACAGCCAGGTTTTTGATTTCAACTGTGCCGCCGCCCAGGCCGCAGATCACGCACTCCCCCACGACCTCCGGATCCAGCAGCACAAACATCTCGCCCTGATCCAGATAGCGGTCGATCATGCTCTCCTGTTCATCCGCCAGGAGCAGCAGGTCCAAATACTGTTTCTTGTTCTCAAAAATCTGCCGGAATTCCATCGCTACCTTCCGATCAGGAACCGCAGCCAGGTTGGAGCGTCGGGGAGATATCGCTCCATGGCGCGGGCCACATCCTCCCGGCTCCAGCTCCCCGCCGGAGACTGGGCATGAACGCCGTGGGCTGTGTCCCCAAACGCCACCGTGGCCTTGGCATACCCGCCGACAGCCAGATCCCGGGCTATGGCGCAGCCGCCGATGGCATAGGTTCCCATGGCCAGACCGCCCACAGCAAACCAGCCGAAAGCCAGGCCGCCCACCGCCAAGCCGCCCACTGCGATGCCGCCCAGGGCCAGGAGACCCACAGCCATGGCTGCCAGACTCAGCAGGCCCGCACTCAGCACCCCCAGGGAAACCACCCCGGCGGATAAAATGCCCACAGAGACGACGCCTGCGGCCAGGTTGCCCACGGCCACGATTCCCCGGGCCGCACAGCTGGGCCGGGCGCCCACATGAACGTGGACCAGGGGCAGGCCCCGGAACGTGCGGCGGCTCTTATATTCATATTCCCATCGAAAGGGTTTGGCCGGCTGGGGTGCCGCAGGAACCTCCACCGGTTCCGCCGGCTCCGTGTCCCGCAGCAGCTGATCGCAGGTGAGGCCCAGCAGCTCCGCCAGGCGGATGAGTTTTTCCGTCTCCGGATAGACTGTGTCGGATTCCCACCGGGACACCGACTGCCGGGTCACTCCCAGCAGTTCCGCCAGCTGCTCCTGGGTCATTCCCTTGGCCTTGCGGCCCCATGCAATTTTCTGTCCTGTTGTCATGCGGTTCCCTCCAATCGTTCGATGGCTCCATTCTACAGGATTCACAAAAGAAACGCCAGAAATTTGGCGTTTCTTTCATGTAACATTTGGGTTACCCCTTCAATTTTGTCAGAATGGCGGGCCGCTCCAGCAGTGCCGCCAGAGTTCTGCCCCATTTCTGCTCCTCCAGGTCGTCGGCCTGGTTCAATACATACCGGTCCGCCAGAGCCTCGGTGTTCAGCACCCGGGCCGCCCGCTCCACTGTGGCAAGATCGTTTACCGCCGCATCGCACAATTCCGCATACCGCTCCGGCCGGTGGGCCGCATCGCAGATTCTCCGCCCCAGACCCGTAAGACCCAGCACTTGGATGGTCTGGTTGGCGCAGGCGGGAATCACCGGCTCGTGGGCCAGGTGGGCCTTGAGGGGCAGGCCCTTGGAGCCATCGGCTTCCACCAGCACATAGTCCGCCAGGAGCGCCAGTTCTTCAAAGGACTGAACCGGTGCCGTCAGCTTGCCGTTCTCCGCCCAGGTGCCTGCGCAGATTTTCCGGGCCGGCAGCATAGTCATGGGTTCCGTAACCAGCGGCAAATCCTCCGCCGGGAAGATATGGGTGGAGGTGCAGACAATCACCGTCCCCGGCAGCTCCCGGCATAACCGCAGCATCAGACTGGTCTTGCCGCCGGAGCCGATGAGAGCCGTGACGCCCCGCCGGATCTCCAAAAGGGTGGAAAGTTCAGCACTCACAGACCTCTCCCCGGCCAATGGCCATCACATCGTAGGGGGTGGACTGATAGACGAAATAGTTCAGCCAGTTGGAATAGAGCAGATTGGCATGCCCCCGCCACCGGACCACCGGCGCCTGGGTGTCGTCATCCTGGGGGAAATAATTCTTCGGCATCTCAATGGGCAGGCCGGCATTCTTATCCCGCAGGTATTCCAATTTCAGCGTCTCGGAGTCATACTCCGAGTGACCGGTGATAAACACCTGACGGCCGCCCTTGGTGGACATGGCGTAGAGCCCCGCCTCCTCGGATTCCGCCAGAATTTTCATGCCGGGAATGGCGGCCACATCCTCCCGCCGGACAGAGGTGTGGCGGGAATGGGGCACCCAGAAGGTGTCGTCAAAGCCCCGGAGCAAGATCGGATTCTTATAAACCACCTTGTGGGAGAACACGCCGAAGAGTTTCTTTTCCAGGGGGATTTTTTCCACACCAAAGTGGTAGTACAGGGCCGCCTGGGCACCCCAGCAGATATGGAAGGTGCTGTGGACGTGGGTTTTGGTCCACTCCATGATGCAGCACAGCTCCGGCCAGTACTCCACTTCCTCAAAGGGCAGGTGCTCCACCGGTGCACCGGTGATAATCATACCATCGAAGTATTGATCCTTGATGTCGTCAAAGGTCTTGTAAAAGGCCAGCATATGCTCCTGGGAGGTGTTTTTCGCTTTGTGGCTGCTGACCTGCACCAGTTCCAGTTCCACCTGCAGCGGCGTGTTGCCCAGCAGACGGCTCAGTTGCGTCTCCGTGACGATCTTGGTCTGTCTCTTATACACATCTGACGCTGCCGACGATATGCAGTGTGTA
>CAMBCW010000071.1 GCA_945864925.1 uncultured Clostridia bacterium | reverse complement strand
AGGGTTTTCTTGACTTGTGACAGGGTGTCATGTATGATAATGACACCTTGTCACATTTCTGTTTAGGAGAGGAATCCCATGCCGAGCTCCACATTTTTCAACCTGCCCGAGGCCAAACGGCAGCGGCTCCTGGACGCCGCCTGGCAGGAGTTCACCACCGTGTCCTATATGGACGCCTCCATCAACAAAATCATCCAGAACGCGGAGATTTCCCGGGGCAGCTTTTACCAGTACTTCTCCGGCAAGCAGGATCTGTTCGCCTATCTGCTGCAGACCCTGTTTCAGTCCGCCAGAGAGATGTTCACCGCCCAGCTGACCGTCCACGGCAGCGACCTCTTTGCCGCCATTCTCGGCATGTACGACCTGGTGCTGTGGCGCAAAAGCAAGTGCCGCCGTTCCCTGGCGCAGACACGGATCTATCAGCTGATCCGTTTGAATACGGAACTGGATCTCAACGAATTTTCCGACGTCCTGAACCCATCTCTTGTGGCCCAGGACGCTCATGCCCTGTTGGAGGCCTCTGGCTATGTTCTGCAGGAAAGACAGCAGTGCTTTGCCGTGATCCAGATGTTCATCAGCATCTGCATGTTTGCCCTGACCGACGCCCTGCGCAATCCGGAGCACGAGCAGCGCAACCGCCAGCTGTTGGAGCAGCAGCTGGATATCATCCGCCGGGGACTGCCCCGGCCCCAAAAGGAAGGAACCGAACCATGCTGAAACTCAAGCAAATCACCAAGGTCTACGGCGCCGGTGAAAATCAGGTGCAGGCTCTGCGGGGCCTGGACATCTGCTTCCGGGCCAATGAATTTGTGGCCATTCTGGGCCACTCCGGCTGCGGCAAGACCACGCTGCTGAACATCATCGGCGGTCTGGATCAATATTCCAGCGGCGACCTGCTGATTGCGGGCCGCTCCACCAAGGAATTCCGGGACCGGGACTGGGACGCCTACCGCAACCACTCCATCGGCTTCGTGTTCCAGAGCTACAACCTGATCCCCCATCAGACCGTTCTGGCCAACGTGGAACTGGCCCTGACCCTCTCCGGCGTCAGCAAGGCTGAGCGCCACCGCCGGGCCCAGGAGGCTCTGGAGCAGGTGGGCCTGGGCGACCAGATGCACAAACGGCCCAACCAGATGTCCGGCGGCCAGATGCAGCGGGTGGCCATCGCCCGGGCCTTGGTCAACGATCCGGAAATCCTCCTGGCTGACGAGCCCACCGGCGCCCTGGATTCCGAGACCAGCATCCAGGTCATGGAGATTCTCAAGGAGGTGGCCCGGGACCGGTTGGTCATCATGGTCACCCACAATCCGGAGCTGGCGGAGCGGTACGCCACCCGCACCGTCCGGCTGCTGGACGGCCGGATTGTCTCGGACTCCAACCCCTATTCCGAAGCCGAAGAGGCTCTGGAGCAGGCGGAAAAGGCCCACACTGGCACAAAGAAGCCCTCCATGTCCATGGTCACGGCTCTGGGTCTGTCCATGAACAACCTGATGACTAAAAAGGGCCGCACCATTCTCACCGCCTTCGCCGGCGCCATCGGCATCATCGGCATCGCCCTGATTCTGTCCCTGTCCAACGGCATCCAGACCTACATCAACCAGGTGCAGGAGGACACCCTCTCCTCCTACCCCATCCAGATTCAGGCCGAGACCACGGACATGACCGCCATGATGACCACCATGATGGGCGCCCATGACGAGGCCCTGGAGGCCCGGACTGACGACGGCCGGATTCACGGCAGCACCGTGCTGTACGACATGATGAACTCCCTCACCTCTGCCGAAACCCAGACCAACAATCTGCGGGCATTCCGGACCTATCTGCAGGATCCCGACAGCCCGATCCGTGCCTATTCCAGCGCCATCCAGTACACCTACGACCTGAATATGGAGATCTATGCCCAGGATCCCGACGGGGAGATCGTCAAATCCGATATTATGGATTTGATTGAGAAATCTCTTTCCAGCATCTACGGCGAGGGCGCCTCCGGCCTTTCCTCCGCCTATATGAACAATATGATGGGCTTCGGCTCCATGAAGGTGTGGGAGGAAAAGCTGCCGGGCGAAAACGGGGAGGCCGTCAGTCCCCTGGTGCAGGAGCAGTACGACCTGGTCTACGGCAGCTGGCCGGAGCGCTATGACGAAGTGGTCCTGGTGGTCAACGGCCGCAACGAGCTGCCGGATCTGATGCTTTACGCTCTGGGTCTCAAGGAGATCTCCGGCGTGGATGCCATCGCCGAGGCCTCCCTCAATCAGACGGAAATTCCCGTGGAGGAAGACGAATCCTGGACCTACGAGGAGCTCTGCGGCAAGACCTACAAAATGCTCCTGCCCGCCGCGTGCTACGAAAAAGACCCGGCCACCGGCGCCTATACGGATCTGCGGTCCACCGAGGCAGGCCTGGAGTTTTTGTACAACGCGGATAACACCGGTGTCACCCTGAAAGTGGTGGGAATCATCCGGCCCAATCCCGACGCCACAGCTACCATGCTCTCCGGCTCCATGGCCTACACCAGCCTGCTGACGGACTATGTTCTGGAGGAGCTGGAGTCCCAGCCCATTCTGGCCGCCCAGCTGGCAGACCCGGATACCGACGTGATCACCGGTCTCCCCTTCCCCACCCAGGATGATCCCGAGCCCACTGATCAGGAAAAGCGGGCTGCCATTCTGGAGGAAATCGCCCTGCAGGACACAGCCGGGAAGGCCGCCATGTACCTGGATGTGGCCTCCCGGCCCACGGAGGAATTCCTGGACGCCACCGTGTCTCAGCAGATGGAGGGCCTGTCCCGGGCCGACATCGAAGCCCAGGTCACCCAGGTCTATGCCCAGGAAATGGGCGTGGACGAGGCCACCGTCCGGGACTATATCGCCGACATGACCGATGAGGACCTGTTCAGCCGGGTGGAGGACGCCATCCGTCAGCAGGCCACGGAACAATATACCGCCTCCGTCCGGGAACAGCTCAGCGCCATGACCTCCGAGCAGCTGGCCTCCAACCTGGATCTGGGCAACCTGTCCGATGAGGACCTGAACGCCATTCTGGAGCTGCAGGCCCTGCCGGGCGATACCCTGGCCGCCATGATGCAGGCCGGCCAGATCACCCAGGAGCAGTTGGCCCTGGCGCAGCTTCCCGCCCAGCAGCTGGCGTCCCTGCAGCTCTCTGACAGCCAGTACGCCTATCTCTACGACCACTATATGCCGCCTACCCACTCCGACTCCACCTATGAGGACAATCTGGAGCTGCTGGGCTATGTGGACAAGGACACTCCCACCGCCATCAGCATCTACGCCTCCACCTTTGCCGACAAAGACGCCATCGCCGACTGCATCACGGCCTATAACAGTGCCGTGGACAATCCCGATGACGAAATCACCTACACCGACTATGTGGCCCTGCTCATGTCCTCCATCACCACCATCATCAACGCCATTTCCTACGTTCTGATCGCTTTCGTGGCCATCTCCCTGGTGGTGTCCTCCATTATGATTGCCATTATCACCTATATCTCCGTACTGGAGCGGACCAAGGAGATTGGCATTCTCCGGGCCGTGGGCGCCTCCAAGGGCGACATCTCCCGGGTATTCAACGCGGAAACCCTCATTGAGGGCTTTGTCTCCGGCGTCATGGGCATTGGCGTGACCCTTCTGCTGCTGCTGCCCATCAACGCCATCGTCCAGCATCTGACGGGCATCGAAAGTCTCAGCGCCATCCTGCCCTGGCAGGCGGCGGTCATCCTCATCGCCATTTCCATGGTTCTGACCGTGGTCGCCGGTCTGGTCCCCTCCAAGCTGGCTGCCAAGAAGGATCCGGTGGAGGCATTGCGGACGGAATAAAAAGGAGTCGTTATGGCAGAACTGTATGCGCTTGATCTTCATCCCTGGTTCCACGGCGCCTGGCGGGAGCTTCTGCCTGCTCTGCCGCAGGAACGGCAAACCCGGGTCCTGGCCTGCCGGCTGGACGCCGACAGCGCCCGGGTGGCCGGGGCCGGATGGCTTCTGCGGTACGCCCTGGAGCAGGCCGGCATTCCCGCCGGACAGCAGCGGTTCACGGAAAACTCCTGGGGCAAGCCTCTGCTGGAAGGCAGGCAGACGCCCCAATTCTCCCTGAGCCATGCAGGTGATTGGGCGGTCTGCGCCGTCTCCGACTGCCCCGTGGGCGTGGACGTGGAACTGCCCCGGTGCACCCTGGAAATCGCCCGGCGGCAATTCCACCCCAGGGAAGCGCAATGGCTGGCACAGCTTCCAACGCCGTGCCAGCCAGAGGCCCTGAACCGGATGTGGACGGCCAAGGAGGCCTTTGTCAAGGCCCTGGGCCGGGGCCTGACCATCCCGCTGCATTCATTTCTGGTGACGCTCTCCCCCGGGGGCGCCGCTCTGGAGCAGGACCTGTCCCCCCTGCCCTATCAGCTCCACGAATACACCCTGGGCAATTGCCGGGGGTGTCTGTGCGCCGTGGAGGCGCGGCCCCTGATAACAGAAATCGCAGTCTAGACCTGCCGCTGGGCCGCGTCCTGCAGGAACTCCGGGGTCTGGGACCAGTATTTGACGCCCCAGTGCTCAAAGTCCCACTGCTCCATATAGTCGTTGCACTCGTAGTCCACATACCACAGCTGTCCGTCCCGGACGATAAAATTGGTGGGAAAGTAGTCAATGTTGGTGTTGGCGGCATAGAGCCGGCTGCACCAGTCCCGGATCTGGGCCAGATAGGCTGGCTCCATCCGGTCCTCCTTCACCAGCTCGTAGACTGTGGGGCCGGGAATATATTCCTTTAAAATCCGCTCCCGCGCCCGATCCACGGCCAGAAGCTGCGGCATGGGCACCTCCAGGGCCTTCAGGCGCTCATAGTCCCGCAGCTCCGACTGGAGTTTGTCCCCGAAGGTATAATAGCTGCAGGGCTCGTGGTGAATCTGCTTCAAAACGTACCGGTTCTGGCCGTCGGTGACCAGATAGGAATAGCCGCCCTTGCCGTGGCCCAGCAGTGACAGCACCGTATAATCCCGCTCATTGACCTCCATGCCCAACCTCCCCCAGAATCATGGCCGACACCGGCGTCAGACGGACGCTGCCGGTGGCGGTCTTATTTTTTTGCCATTGGAAGCTGTCCCGCCCGTCGGCCAGCAGCTGCCAGTCTCCGGGCGGCAGAGGCAGCTCCACAACCTGGCGGTTGACGTTGAACAGCAGGCACAGCCGCTTCCAAAGGCAGTCCCCGCCGCTGTTATCCAGAACCAGCACGGCGCAGCCGGGTTCCGGCTCCAGAACCTCCTGCAGCCGTTGACTGGCCCCAGGAGATTTATCACACAGGCCCGGCAGCTGCTTGCGCAGGGCGATAAGTCCCCGGTAGTATTCCGCCAGAGTCTTGTTCTTCCACGCTCTGTCCCAATCCATGCGGTTGATCTCCAGCGGCGAGCAGTAGGAATTCTTCACCCCCTGCTTGGTCCGGCCAAATTCTTCGCCGCTCAGGAAAAACACATGGCCCTGGCAGCAGAAGTTCATGGCCGCCGCCAGACGGTTGGCCCGAAGCACCGACAGCTGGCGTCCGCCGAACCGCTTGCGGCGGTCCAGGGTCAGAACCAGCTTGTCCCACAGGGTCCAGTCATCATGACAGGACAGGTAGGTGATGGTCTGGGCCGGGGATTGAAAGGGCTCTCCCGTCCATCCCTGGATGCACCGGGCCAGCCAGGCCGCGCTGAAGGCTCCGCCGTTGACAAAGCCCGCGGCTCCCGGCTCCGAGACGCCGCCCTTGATTGCATCCCGGGTGGCGTCACAGAATGCGCCGATGGCCGGGTTCAGCAAATGCAGATTCTCCTTGGTGCACAGGGCCGTCCCCGCCGGGGCGGCGGTCTCGCCGCCGGGCCAGGGCTCCCCATAGACCTGCTTTTCCCCCGGGCCGAAACGGTCGTCCAGGGCCTCCTGGATTCGGTTCATCAGCGCCGCATCCAGAGCGCCCATGAGATCGAAGCGGAAGCCGTCCATATGATATTCCTCCGCCCAGTAGAGCACGGAATCCAGGATATACCGGGCGCACATGCTGCGCTCCGTGGCCAGCTCATTGCCGCAGCCGGAGCCGTTGGAGGACGATCCGTCGGGCCGCTGCCGGTAATAATACCAGGGGACTGTCCGCCACAGCCAGCTGTCCAGCTGGTAGGTATGGTTATAGACCACGTCCATGATCACCCGAAACCCGCTGCGGTGCAGGCTCTGGACAGCCTCCTTCAGTTCCCGGACCCGGACCTCCCCGTGGGCCGCGTCGGTGGCATAGCTGCCCTCGGGGACGTTGTAGTTCACCGGGTCATAGCCCCAATTGAACTGCCCGGGGTCGCCGCCCTCATCCACGGAGCCGAAGTCATATACCGGCATCAGCTGCACATGGGTCACACCCAGCCCCCGCAGCCAGGCCAGACCCGTGGGGTGAACGCCGTCTCCATGGAGGGTGGTATCCGCCTGGCAAAGGGCCTTGTATGTTCCCCGGTCAGACGGAAGCACACCGGAGGACGGATCCCAGGAGAAGTCCTTCACATGGAGCTCATAGATGATGTCCTCCGGAGGCTTTGCAGGAGGCCGGTCCTCCTCCCAGCCCGGGGGATCCGTGCGCCGCAGATCCAGCACCATGCTGCGCAGGCCGTTGAGACCGCAGGCCCGGGCATAGGGATCCGCCGTCCGCCGCCGGACGCCATCCACGGTCACCTCATAATCATAGTAGACCCCATCCAGGTTTCTCCGGGTCTGATAGCTCCACACGCCCTGTTCTCCCCGGGGCAGCAGCGCAGTTTCCAGGAGTCCTTCTCCGGCGCCGCAGTCATACAGGTGCAGCGCCACCTCGGAGGCCGTCGGCGCCCAGAGCCGGAACACCGTCCCCTCCGGACCGCAGAACGCCCCCAGCGGAAGGCTGCAATGGAATCGCTCCCGGAACGCGGGAGACGCGAAATAGTCTCTTTCCGTCATACACAATCTGCTCTCCACTGATTTTTGGGATGACCGACCTTGGGCAGAAGAAATAATCAAGGGGTGCTGCAGGATGCAACACCCCTTGCGTAACGGCCGGTTCCTTTTTCACTGTCATTGCGAGCCTGCGAGCATAGCCTTACGCTTTTTCGTGCTCGATGAGCTTCCAGGTGGCGTCGATGAGGTTCTGGAACATGGGGTTCTCCATGGCGCGGATGATAAAGCTCTGACGGGGGGAGTTGATGTCCTCTCCGGAGATCTGGAACATGCCGTATTGCTCGCACAGGCCCCGGAGCCGCTCCAGCTGAGCCATGGTGTTGCGGGTGGGCATGTAGGTCACGGCCGTGACGCCCACATCCTTCAGGCAATCAAACACTTCTTCCAGATAGTCATCCTCGAACTTCTGGGCCTTTTTGTCGCCGGTGACGGAGTCGCCCACGTCACCCAGATAAGCATAGCACAGAACCGCGTCAATTTCCCGGCACAGGGCCACCAGATCCCGAACCTTGGGGCACTCATCGGTGGCGTCGATGTAGACCTTCGGCACAAAGGCGCTCTTGAGAATGCCCAGCAGGTCGTATTCATAGAAGGGGTAGGCCGTGTCCAGCATCTGATTTTTCTGCTTGTCCGACAGCTTCAGGCCGATGGAGCCGAGATAGTCCACCATCCCCTGGCCCTTGCCGGCCTTGGCCACCATAGCCTTAGCCACGGCGTACATCAGATGGCGCTCCGTGACGCCGCCGCCCTCATGGTGCATGGACAGGGGCAGTACGTCCCGGTCATAGTCCAGGGTCATGTTCAGCAAGTCATTGATTCGGGCAATCATTTTCCGGTTCCGTTCACCCCGGGCAGCCCGGTAGGGCGCAAAGAATTCCGTCAGGCGGCCGATCTTGTCGTGGGGCACCGACTGGATGGTCATATAGCTGCAGCCCACCTGATCGGGATTATTGGTGCGGCGGCCCTCCATGGCAGTGCCGTCCATGGTCGCCCGGCACTCCATGCCGATGGTCACGGGGATTCCTACAATTGCAGCCGCTTCCAGGAATTCCTCTGCACCGGAGATGCTGTCATGGTCGATGATGCCGGCGGTGCACAGGCCCTCCATCCGGGCAGCGTAGACCGCAGCCGTGGGGGAGTAGGGCGAGAAGGAATAGGTGGTGTGGATGTGGTTGTTGATGTACTGGGGCACCATGGGCGGGAACTGGGTGGTTTTTACAATCTCCCGCAGGTTGGCAAGACGCGCCTCCCGTGTGGGTGCGTTGAGCTTCTCCAAAATCTGGATGTCAATCATGGGATTCTCTCCTTATGTGTTGCATTTCCGATATGGGGCGCACCAAGGCCTTCCTCTGAAATAAAACCACGTCATTGCGAGGAGCGAAGCGACGCGGCAATCCGTTCTTTTAAAAGAGGAAACGGATTGCCACGGCCCCTACGGGGCCTCGCAATGACAACCGATGGAACGAATCAGTACTTCTTGCAGGGAAGGCTGCGCTTCCAATTATTCTCAGTTCAGCATGACCTGGCCGCCGGTGACAGGGATGGCCTGGCCGGTCTCATATTTCTGCTCCACGCAGTACATGCAGGCGCGGGCCACGTCCACGGGCAGGCAGCCCCGGTTCATGGGCACCTTGGCCTCGTAGAACCGGCGGACGTCCTCCACGGTCTTGGCGCCGGGGACCTTGCCGGCCTTGAGGTACTGGACAAACAGGCCCCGCTCCGGGTCGCTCCACAGGGGACCGTCCAGGAAGTTGCCGGGGCAGACGGCGTTGACCTTGATGTTATAGGCGCACAGCTCCAGGGCGAAGCTCTGGGTCAGGCCGATGCCGCCGAACTTGGAGCCGGCGTAGGCAAAGTTCTTATTGGAGCCCTCCAGGCCGGACTTGGAGTTTAGGGTGATGATATCGAACATGGCCTCGGGATCCGCCTCGTGCTGGGCCTGCATGATGATGGCGGCGTACTTGGCACACAGGAAGAAGCCGGTATAGTTGATGTTGGTGACGAAATCGAAGTCTTTGCGCTCCATCTGGGCAATGGGACCGGAGCGAACCACGCCGGCATTGGAGAGCATGATGTCCAGGCCGCCGAATTTCTCCACAGTCTGGGCCACCATGTTGGCGACAGACTCCTCGTCCGCCACGTTGACGGCGATGGCGCAGGCCCGCTCGCCCATCTCCTGGGCCACCTGCTCAGCCAGAGGCGCATTCATGTCGGCGATGACAATGGTGGCGCCCTCCTTGTACAGCTCCTCGGCGATGCCTTTGCCGAAGCCCTGGGCAGCGCCGGTGACGATGGCGATCTTCCCGGCCAGACGGCCCTGGCCCGCGGGACGGTTGTGAATGTTCTGTCTGGCAATTTCCTGCCACTTGGTCATGTCGATACTCATTCTATACGCTCCTTTTAATTGACAATTGACAGTGATTGTGTCCCCTTCGGGGACTTATTTTCAGTTCTTTCCCATGATAATTGGCAGCTTCAATCAGCCAATGGAATTCCATCATCGCCGCAGGCGATACCTCCATTGTCAATTGTCCATTGTCAATTATCAATTGAGCCCACCGGGCTTACATGACTCGCTTCAGCGTCTCATAGGCCTGATCCCAGGCTTCGGTATGGTGCGGCTCATATTCCTCCACTTTTTCGGAGTTGCGGACGACTCGTCTCAGATCCTCCAGATCCTTTACGGCGCCCAGGGCCATGGCCTGTCCCAGGAGGTTGCCGATGGCGGCACCCTCCACGGGGCCGGTGATAACCCGGCGGTCGATGGAATCGGCCACCATCTGGTTCAGCAGCTTGTTCTTGATGCCGCCGCCCACGATGTTCAGGCTGTCGATCCGCTCTCCCTTGATGCCCTCCAGGCCCTCCAGGGCCAGGCGGTAACGCAGGGCCAGGGATTCATAGATGCAGCGGGCCACCTGTCCCACAGTTTCCGGCACGGGCTGTCCCGTCCGGCGGCAGAAGTCCTGGATTTTCTTCACCATCTGCCCGCCGGCATAGAACTCGCTGTAGTCCGGGCTGATAACGGAACGGAAGGGCTCGGCCTTCCGGGCCTCCACGACGATGTCGTCCCAGGAGACGTCGGCGCCGGTTTCCTTGATCCAATCCCGGCGGCATTCCTGAATCAGCCACAGGCCCATGATGTTCTGCAGGGGCCGGTAGCCGCCCTGGATGGTGCCTTCACTGGAGAAATTAGCCTTCCGGGCCTCCTCGGTGACGATGGCGTGGTCGGTTTCCACGCCGAACAGGGACCAGGTGCCGCTGGAGCAGAAGGCAAAGGAGCCGCTGCCGGGGATGGCCGCCACGGCGGAAGCCGTGTCATGGCAGCCCACGGCGGCATAGGCCGCCCGGTTCAGACCCAGCTCCTGGGCCAGCTCCGGCCGCAGGCAGCCCCGCAGAGTGCAGGACTTCTGAATCTTGGGGAAGATCTGCTTCGGAATGCCCAGGGCCTCGATGGTCTGCCAGTCCCAGTCGCCGGTCTCGGCGTTGAGCAGCATGGTGGTGGTGGCGTGGGTATATTCGGCGGCCTTCTCGCCGGTGAGGAAATAGCCCAGCAGATCCGGCAGCAGCAGCAGGGTATCGGCGGCCTCCAGGGCCTGTCTCTTATACACATCTGACGCTGCCGACGATATGCAGTGT
>CAMBCW010000070.1 GCA_945864925.1 uncultured Clostridia bacterium | reverse complement strand
AAAAGCGTTGATAGAAAACTTCATTGCCGGGATCAATGATGTCACCGACGTGATGGTCGAATGGCGGGAGTATGTTGCCCAAGAGAAAGAACGACAGCTCACAGAGATTATCAGGGATGAAAATCTGAAAGAGAACGAGACACGCAAGTTTATGGAGATAGCATTCCGCGATGGCGCAGTTAAAACCACAGGCACGGACATTGACAAGCTTCTGCCGCCCATGTCCCGTTTTGGTAGTGGAAACCGTGCGGAAAAGAAGCAGGGGGTTATTGCAAAACTGCTGGGCTTCTTTGAGCGGTTCTTTGGTATCGGATAGTTTCCATAAAAATAACGATAGGCACAAGGCGAAACACCTGTGAACCCACTGTTATAAACGGGTATCTTGTATTAAACTGAGAGTGCAAACACAAGGAGAATATGGAATATCTGGTGGAAATGGAGTGCTGCGTTGTCACCCTTTCCGAACATCTGAAATTCTGCCAGGACTTGATTGACCGGCACAGAGACGAATTGGTCAACTATTCCGCCTCCTGCCTAGGGGCGGGAAAGCCTGTGGATTAATATAGAAATTCAGCATGATTTACATATTATCAGGTGAAAATGTATGATGAATATTTGATATTCATAATGTATAATAAAAAATGAGCAAGTACATGTTGGAAAATGGAGTACGTGATCATGATTTCTTTTGACAGGGAACAACAGATTTTTCATTTACAGACGGAGCATTCCAGCTATCTGATTGGGATATTTGCCGGTAAATGCTTGCTGCACATTCACTATGGCAGACGGGTGGAGCACTGTGCTGACATGTTTGCCATGATGGACAAGCCGGCAGAAAGCCGGTATGACTGGAATCCCAAGTGCATGGAACTGGGAGAGCAATTTGCCCTTTGTGAGCAGACATTGGAGCTTCCGACCTTTGGGGATGGAGACTATCGTTCCCCTGGGTTCCATGGGGAATATGCAGATGGCAGTACGGTTTCTAAGCTGTACTACACTGGTCACAGGATTTTTGCTGGGAAGCAGGCCCTTGGGGAGCTGCCGTCAGCTTACACGGAAGCGGGTGACCAGACTGTGACGCTGGAAATTACCCTGGCGGACCAGCTGACTGGTTTGCGGGCGTATTTGTACTATACGGTGTATCCCGCCTGGGATATTATTACCAGAAGCGTTCGCTATGAAAACGGTGGTACAGCGCCTATCTTGCTGAAAAAAGTGGATTCTGCCGTCGTCGATTTTGACAGGATGAATTTTGACTTTGTCCATTTTTACGGCACCTGGGCCAGAGAACGGCAAATGGAGCGGCGGCCCCTGTTCTACGGAGACCAGAGTGTGGACAGCAGCCGGGGCGCATCCAGCCATACCCAGAACCCGTTTGTCTGCCTGTCCGCTAGGGAGGCTACTGAAGACTTCGGAGAGGTCTATGGGTTGAATTTGATTTACAGCGGCAATTTCCACGCCGGTGCCTATGTGGATACCTTTGGCAAGACCCGGCTGTATATAGGCATCAACTCCTTCGATTTTTCCTGGAAACTGGACTGCGGCGAATCCTTCCAGACGCCGGAGGCTATTCTGGCCTATTCACATTCCGGATTTGCTGCTCTGAGCCACAGGATGCACAGCTTTGTCCACAAACGGATCTGCCGGGGACAGTTCCGGGATATCCGGCGGCCGGTGCTGATCAACAACTGGGAAGCGACATACTTCGATTTTGATGAAGAAAAGCTGGTAAAGCTTGCCGAAAAAGCTGCCTCGGTCGGTGTGGAGCTGATGGTGCTGGACGACGGCTGGTTCGGTCATCGGGACGATGACCGCAGCTCTCTGGGGGACTGGTATGAGCACCGGGGCCGTCTGCCCGGTGGCCTGGAGCCGCTGGTGGAACGGATTCACGCGCTGGGCATGAAGTTCGGCCTCTGGGTGGAGCCGGAGATGATATCCGAAGACAGCGAATTGTACCGTGCCCACCCGGACTGGTGCATCCATACTGCCGGCCGGCGGTGCAGCGAGGGACGTCACCAGCTGGTGCTGGACCTGTCCCGTCCGGAGGTTTGCGACTATCTGATCGAGATCCTGTCACGTCTGTTTTCCCGGGTGTCGGTGGAATACATAAAATGGGACATGAACCGGAACATGACGGAAGTCTGCTCCGCTGCGCTTCCACCGGACCGGCAGCGGGAGGTGGCGCACCGGTACATGATCGGCCTTTACCGGGTCCTTGGAACCCTGAAGCAGCGGTTCCCGCACATTCTCATGGAGGGCTGCGCCGGCGGCGGAGGCCGGTTCGATCTGGGCATGCTGTGCTATTTTGATCAGATCTGGCTCAGCGACGACACCGACGCAGTGGAGCGGCAGTATATCCAGACGGGTTCCAGCTACGGCTATCCCTTCTCCGTCATGGGCGCGCATGTCTCCGCCTGCCCCAACCATCAAACAGGCCGGGTTACCCCTTTCCACACCAGGGGCTATGCCGCCATGCCGGGGCAGTTTGGCTATGAACTGGATCTGGACAAACTGACGGAAGGGGAACTGGAGGAGGTGCGGCAGCAGATCCGGCTGTACAAGGAGCTGGCGCCTGTCTTCCACGACGGCACGTTCTACCGCATCTGCTCGCCGGAGACGGACTGGAAAACCGTGTGGGAGTTTGTCAGTCCGGACCGGAAGACCGTTGTGGTGGAGATCTTCACCGTCCAGGCCCAGGCGGCGGCGCCCATGGAGCGGTTTTGCTTGAAGGGCCTGCAGCCGGACGCCCTGTACACCGACCGTCTCACTGGCAGGCAGTATTGGGGCGACGTACTGATGCACATAGGCCTGATGCGGGCCAGGAAACAGGACTATGATGGGGAAATGCTGATCTTGGAGCAAACGGCAGCGGGAGCGAAACGATGAATCGAAAAAAATTGGAAAACTTTTGGTATTACAACAAATGGCTGGTCATAGGCGGCGCCGCGCTGCTGGTGCTGCTGCTCCACCTGATCCTGTCTGTGGCAGGCGCTGAAAAGGAGGCCTTTTCCGGCATTTTGCTCAACTGCGCCCAACGGGAAGAGAAAAGTGCACTGGCGGCGGATTTCTCCGGGTATGCCGGCATAGATCCGGACCAGAGCGTCGTGAACTTTGACAGCAGCATTCAGCTGACCCGGGAGGGGACGGAGCAGAATATCCAGGCCTTTCAGGCGATCCTGGCCAGGGTTGCCGCGGAGCAGGTGGATTTCATTGTGGCCAATCAGGAGAATTTCTGCCTGTATTCCTACAACAGCAGCGGCATTTTCTGCGATCTGCGGGACTGCTTTTCGGAGGAGGTCCTGCAGCTGCTGGAGGGGCATATTTTCTACATCGACCGGGCCTTTGAAACGTTGATTCTGGAAAATGCCGACAACGCGGACTTCTTTGAGAACCTGGAGTTCCCGGACGCGTTCCATCCGGAAAATATGGAAGAGCCGGTCCCGATGGGGATCGGGATCGGCTCTTGTGAAGCGTTTCTGGACAGCTACTCCAGCGGCGGCGAGGCGGTATACCTGGGAATCCTGTCAAATGCGCCGCATTCGGACCTGGCGGCACAGTTGGTCCTGTATTTGCATGGGCTGGATTAAAGGAGATTCCAGCCGTTCTCCAGCACTGCGGTCTTCCCGCCGCTGAGACGGGAACGTTCTGCGGCGAAGACGGTCAGATGGTTGGCGACGGAAGTACGGATATCCGACAAAGAGGCAGACTGTTTTCCTTCTGCCAGCAGGTCGTAAAGGTCCTGCATAATGCCCACGTCGCCGCCGCCGTGGCCAGCGGAAATGGACTGGCCGATGGTCAGCGCGGAGGTTTTGATGGTAGCCCGGCGGCTGTGACCGAAGCGGTCGGAGCAGGGGTCTTCATCGCAGTAGGTAAACAGCTCAATGGTATTGAAATCGGTGGAAATCAGTTCACCTTTGGTTCCCATGATGTGGATGCGGCGGCCACCGAAATCAAAGGGGGACATGGTGAACACCGCGGTCTCCCCATTTTCGTATTCCAGGTTGACGGTCTGGTGGTCCACCACGTCGTTGTCCCCCTGGAACACACAGGTGCCGTAGTTGGTCTCGTTGAGCCAACGGATGGTTTCCTCCCGGGAGTAACGGGCGCCGTCGGGATGGCATGGGGCCAGCCAGCCGCCTTCGTCAAAGGGGAAGTCGCAGTAGATCTTTACGGCGCTGTAGGGACAGAGAGCTTCGTGGGGACAGCCCTCGGTACAGCGTCTGGGCGCGCCGGGGGGACAATTCTCTTTCCGGAAATAGGTCAGACTGCCGAAGGACTGCACTTTGGTGCACTGGCTCTGCAGCAGCCATTGCAGCAGATCGATGTCGTGGCAGGATTTTGCCAGGAGCATCATGGAGGAATCGGCGGTATTATGCCAGGCGCCCCTGACAAAGGAATGGGCGTAGTGGATGTTTCCGACGCCCTCAAAGTGGATGATGTTGACGATTCTTCCTAGTTCCCCTTCGTCAATCAGTTTGCGGACAGTCCGGGCAAAAGGCGTATAACGCAGTACATGACAAATCACAACAGGCACATGTTTGGCCTCGGCGGCGTCCCGGATGGCAACACACGCTTCTGGCGTCGGGGCGACGGGCTTTTCCAGCAGCAGGGGATAGCCCTGGGAAATGGCCTGCATCGCCGGATCGTAGTGGAGCCGGTCCTGGGTACAGATCATGCAGAAGTCCGCGATTTTTCCCTTGGCCAGCAGCTCGTGATAGGAGGCAAAGCAATTCTCAGGGGGAATATGATAGAGATTTCGCATATACTCCCGGGTTTTTGTGTCTGGCTCGGCGATGCCAACCAGTTGATAACCGCCGTGGCGATAGGCGTTTTCAGTATACCGCTTGCCCCGATGGCCTGCGCCGATCAGAACATAAGTCAGTTTCTTTTCCATGAAAAACACTCCTGTCGGTTGTTCTGGATACGTGTATCATAGCATGGGGGGACTTGTTTGTATATGCAAAAAAAGTTCGTTTATTTTACCTTTCGGACAAAATAAAGGAGATGTCGCCGTGGGCGAGGCAATCTATCCGACCTGCCGCCTGAATAAGGAAATTGAGGTTACCGGGCTGCATACTGCTTTTATCCGGGACATGGCGGACAACGATACAAGCCGGGGAGAGTTCCATAATTTTTGGGAACTTGCGTTGGTGCTGGATGGAACCGTGTATGTGGCCACGGATAAAATGGAGTTTCCCTTGGAGAAACACGCCATGGTGATCCATCCGCCCATGGAGTTTCATCGGCACTTCAACGCCGCCGGAGACCAGAGCCGCTTTGCGGTGCTGTCTTTCGATGCGGCTGTTATGCCCGATGTATCCGCACGAGTCTTCGGTCTCACCCCAAAACAGTGCGACCAGCTGTGCAGTCTGATCCGGTATATTGAGGAAAGCTGTGAAATGCAGGACAAGCTGGCGGTGCTCCGGTCAAGGGAGGACCGGCAATTTGCGCAGCAGGAGATAAAATCCCGGTTGGAGCTGTTTCTGCTGTCGGTGTTCCGTGGCAAAACCCTTGCGCGCCTCAGCCGAAGTCCGGAATATGAACGTATCGTATCTTATCTTGGAAGCGTTTTGGAGGAAAACCGATCTCTTTCGCAGCTGGCCTTAGGCCTGGGGATGAGTCCTTCCAGTTTGAAGCGGATCTTTTTCGAATATAGACAGACCGGTATTATGCGCTATTATCGTCAGATGCGGATGTACCGGGCTGTGGAGCTGCTCAAAGAGGGGGGATCCGTGCGTGAAGTGTCCGAACAGATGAATTTCTCCTCTCAAAGCGCATTTTGCAATGCATTCAAGCGAATTCTGGGAGAACCGCCGTCGAAATATCAACGATCGGATCAATAAAGAAAAGGCGTCTATTCTCGGGTTTGGAAAATAGACGCCTTTTTGTTTTTTTATTGGAACAAGCGGAATCATTCATTTCGCGGGTTTCCTACCCACTGCGGCAGTCATCCTCGCCGATCGTATGGATGAGGATGAGAACCAAAATGCAACTCGTTCCGGCTTCCGGATCAGTTATCCGATTCTATGCGCTTGATATATGCGTCAAAGGCGGCGACGAACAAGTGCGAATTCAGATAATTCAACAAAACGAAGCCGCCTGCAAAAACGGCGACCACGACACCCGTGAAGCAGGTCTCCGATAAAGATGCCAGCCATACTGGAAGGACTGTCAGCACCCCGGCACACAGCGTCTTGGGCAGGTTGATGATGGAGAACAGCATAGCGTTTTGCAATTGCTGTCCAAAAGAGGCGGAGAACTGGGCCATGGTGGGAAACAGGAAGAGCATAATGGCGGCATAGAGCGCCAGGACCACGATTGCGATGCACAGCATGACCATGTGCGGGCGACTGGGATCGATGGACTGCCACTGGTAGCTGTAGTAAAGATTCAGCAGCAGCAGGGCACCCACCACCAGAGCCAGCAGCCAGGCCAGAATGCCCTGCTTCAGGTTTTCACGAAAGGCAGCCCAATAGTCCTGCGCGGTTTGGTTGAAATCTCCACGAACCATGCGCATGGTTATGGTGTAAAGCGCGATCAGTGCGGGGCCGATCGTCACAATCGGGATGCAGCTGAGCATAAAGCACAGGTTGATCAGAAACACATCCGCCCAATGGGACATAAATTTGAAAAAAGGTTGGTTGGGGTCAAATAGCTTTTTCAAAGGATGACGCCTCCTGCTTCCATGTTGCCCGGGCGAAACTGGCTGGGGGTGCAGCCGTAGAATCGCTTAAACAGCTTGATAAAGTTATTCAGGTCTGAAAAGCCGCAGCGCATGGCAATTTCATTGATAGAATCCGCGGAATCGTGGATCTCAATGGCGGCGTTTTTCAGGCGGACCATGGTCAAATATTGCTTTGGGCTATAGCCGGTAAGCGCTGAAAACTGATGGGACAGGCAGGAATTGGAAATAAAAAACTCTTGGCAGAGGTCGCCGATACGGATTTTTTCGCGGTAATGAACATCAAGGTAAGTCTGAATGTTCAAAATACGGCTTTTCCAGGTATTTGCCTCCGATTCAAACTGCCGTGGCTGTATGCGGCAAACGTGAATCAGGAGTTCGCTGAGATAGCATCCTACCAACTCGTTGTTTAAGATATCGTCGCTGCTGCATCGGAGCAGCTTGTTAAAAATATCAAGAATCACATCCTGGATTGGCGCCACATTAATGCAATGCTGAAAATCGTCAGTATGGTTCTTCAATAAATTCAGAAGAAAAGGATTGCGGATATAGGTGTCTGTTACAGGTGTATTGAGCGTAATAAAGAAGCGGTTGTATTGCGGCGTAAGCTGATGAACAGAGTGGTTATCCAAATTTGTAATCAAAATGAGCGTGTTATTGGAAGCCTGGTATACCTTTCTGTTGATCTCGATTTCAATGGCCCCGTCAACAATGTAAATGATTTCATACTCCAGGTGATGATGAAAATCCTCACGAACGGGATCGGTACGATGATGTACTTCCGAAATGATGGGTTGAGAGAGAACACTGTCCATAAAAGTTACCTCGATCCTCGCAAGGCGGATTTCTCACAAGCGGAACCTTTTCTGTATATGTATCATAAGCGCAGATGCGGCAAAAAGTCAAGAATCGAGAGAGAAAATTTGAACAAATTCTGAAGCGCAGCAAATTTTACCTATTAAGCAAGCGAAAAGAGCGATTGTATTCCTTGTGAAAATATGACAAAATAAATCCGTGGATAACGAGTTCGAATTGGAAAAATAGCCCACCAAAAAAGGGGTATCAGCTATGGAACATATCAGATTTCATTACGGCAGCGTGGAGGAGATTCGGAATGAAGCAAAAAAAATGAATTTGGAATTGCCTCTCTCCGGAAATACGGATATTTTGTTCCGCGAACTGGATGCGCCTGTATATCTGCGTAATCGCTTTGCCATCCAGCCCATGGAGGGGTGCGACGCGGCGGCTGACGGAAGTCCCGGCGAATTGACGGTTCGCCGGTATGAGCGGTTTGCCCGCAGCGGTGCGGGCCTGATTTGGGGAGAGGCCGTGGCCATTCAGAAGGAAGCCAGGGCAAAACCGCGGCAGCTTCAGATCGCCGAAGAAAACCTTGACAGCTACAAGGCGCTGGTTCAGAATATCAAGGAAACGGCGCTGAGGACGCAGGGCTTTGAGCCGGTGGTGATTATGCAGGCGGCGCATTCCGGCCGCTATTCCAATCCCAACGGCTATGCCGAGCCGATCATTGCCTACAACAACCCCCTTTTTGAAAAAGACAAGCCGATCGATTCCGGTCGGATCGTCACCGACGAAGCGCTGGAGCGCCTGGAAGAATCCTATGGATGGGCGGCGAAAATGGCGCAGAAAGCCGGGTTTGACGGTGTGGACATTAAGGCTTGCCACCGCTATCTTTGCAGTGAACTGCTGTCCGCCTATCACCGTCCCGGCAGGTACGGCGGCAGTTTTGAGAACCGAACGCGGCTGCTGCGCAACGGCATTCAGGCGGCGAAGGCGAACACGAACGGGAATTTCCTGGTGACCAGCAGGCTGAATGTGTATGACGGATTTCCGTATCCCTATGGGTTCGGCGTCAGTCAGGATGGAAGCTTGACGCCGGATATGACGGAACCGCTGCAGTTGGTGGAGCTTCTCCACAGGGAATTGGGACTGCCGCTGATCGATATCACCATTGGCAACCCGTATGTCAATCCGCATGTGAACCGGCCCTATGACCGCGGCAACTATGTGCCGGACGAGCACCCCTTTGAAGGTCTGGCCAGGATGATGCACTGCGTGGGCGAGATTCAGAGGCATAACCCGAATCTGGTGGTAATTGGCTCTGCGTTCTCGTACTTGCGGAATTTCTCCGTCAACATGGCTGCCGGCGCTGTGGAGCAGGGCGTTTGCCAGGTGGCCGGCTTTGGCCGTCAGGCGTTTGCCTACCCTGATTTTATCAACGACCTTCGCAAAACCGGAAAGATGGACGGCAAAAAATGCTGTGTCAGCTGTGGTGAATGCGCAAAGCTGCTTCGGGCAGGCGAATGCGCTGGCTGCGTTGTTCGGGATTCTGATGTTTACAAGCCATACAGAAATTGAGAGGGATCCGGGATGAAGAAAACCGCAATTGTAACCGGGGCTACAGGAGGCATTGGCCTGGCTTGCGTGAAGGAATTGGTCGGGCATGGGTTTCAGGTGGTTGCCATGGGCACCCGGGAAGTATTCCGGGCGCCGGGGGATAGCGTTTATGTCCGGGGAGACATCACCAGGCAGCAGGACCGGCAGCGCGTGCTGCAGGCTGCCATCGAGATCTTCGGCGGCGTCTACGCACTGGTAAATGTTTCTGGTATTGCACCGGCAGTGCGCAGTGATATACTGGATATGACCGAAGAAAGCTACGACCGGGTCATGGAGGTCAACACCAAAGGCGTCCTGTTCATGACCCAGTTGGTGGCAAGGTACATGGTAAAAAACGCAAAGCCCGGTGCCCAGAACGGCGCCATTGTCAATATTTCCTCCATGTCGGCCTACACCAGTTCTATCTCCCGGGGAGAATACTGCATCTCCAAGGCGGGAGTGTCCATGATCACCAAGCTGTTTGCAGACCGGCTCAGTGCGTACAATATCACCGTCAACGAGATCCGTCCCGGAATCATCCATACCGCCATGACTGAGACGGTGCAGGCCAAGTATGACGGCCTCATTGCCGGAGGGCTCCTGCCCATCGCCCGCTGGGGCGAACCGGAGGATGTGGCCAGGGCGGTACGGGTGTTCTGCTGCGGTGAGTTCCCCTATACCACCGGGCAGTCTGTGGATGTAGACGGCGGGTTCCACATGCGCCGCCTGTAGAAGGAGTTCTATGGAACAGATTCAAATCTGGAACCGAAGCGCAGCGGTACATACCTGCAGCACCCTGGTTATCGGTAGCGGCTGCGCCGGGCTGAACGCGGCAGACACCCTGCATAGCCTGGGATATACCGATGTGGCCCTGGTGACCGAGGGAATGCAGATGGGCACCTCTCGGAACACCGGCAGCGACAAGCAGACCTACTACAAGCTGGCATGGCAAACCGGGGAAGCAGACAACACGGAGAAGATGGCCCAGACCCTGTTCTCCGGCAAAAGCGTCCACGGCGATATCGCCTTTGCGGAAGCGGCCAACTCCATTCGCTGCTTCATGAAGCTGGTGAATTTGGGCGTGCCGTTCCCCACCAATGAATTCGGGGAGTACGTGGGCTATCAAACAGACCACACCACCGAAAAACGTGCCACTTCCGCCGGCCCGCTGACATCCAGATATATGACCGAGGCACTGGAGCGGGAGGTCCTGCGCAGAAACATTCCCATCCATGACCAGACGGTTGTGGTGGAACTAGTTCAGGATGCCCAGGGGATCCTGGGGGCTGTCGGCCTGAACCGCCGGGAGATTGCCCAGGGCGGCAGCGGACTGCATCTGTTTTTGGCGGACAACATCGTGCTTGCCACCGGGGGACCTGCGGCGATATACCAAAACCGCGTCTATCCCGCCTCCCAGACCGGCATGACCGGGTTGGCCATCCAGGCCGGTGCCAGGTGTGAGAATTTACAGGAATGGCAGTACGGCCTGGCTTCCTGCTGTCCCTTATACACATCTCCGAGCCCACGAGACG
>CAMBCW010000069.1 GCA_945864925.1 uncultured Clostridia bacterium | reverse complement strand
AAGAGTTTGATGACTGAGCAGCGGGGAATGTGTGCAAGGGGTTAAGACCCCTTGCACATTCAATAAAACAGGTTTTTCGAACTTTTTAAAGTTCGAAAAACCGCACCCAGCGGGGCGAAAATACTTTTTCGACACGCTGGGGCGGTGCTGCATAAGCAACACCGCCTGTCTTTTGGAGGAGGAACCTCTATGATCTTCAAAGTCGCCGTTTTGCAAAAACGTTCTCTCGACCGGCAGCCAGATCAAAACACGAAAACCGTCCTGTCGGCCATGGAGGAGGCTGCCCGTCTTGGCGCAGACCTCCTCCTGCTGCCGGAGTGCTTCCTCACCGGCTATGAGCTTCCCTTTACCAATGACGAAGCCCTTGCAGACAGCGATCCCCATCTTACGATCCTGTGCCAGGCTGCCGCTGCCATGAAAATCGGGCTGGTTGCCACAGCCATTACCAAAGGAACACACCGGCCGCAAAACGCCGCCTTCCTCATCGACAAATCCGGCGCCATTTTGATGAAATACGCCAAGGTCCACACCTGCGACTTTGCCGACGAGCGCTGTCTGGAGAGCGGAGATGGATTTCAGGTCTGCGATTTTCATGGTGTCAAACTTGGAATCATGATCTGCTACGACCGGGAATATCCGGAAAGTGCCCGCATTTTGATGCTGAAAGGCGCGGAACTGATTCTGGTGCCCAATGACTGCGGCGCCATGGCGCCCCGCGTTCAGGCTCTGTCCACCCGGGCCTATGAGAACACGGTGGGAATCGTCATGGCCAACCCCAATGGAGAGAACGCAGGCTGCTCCTGCGCCTTCAGCCCCATTTGCTGGGACCAGGATGGAATCTGCATCGACAACACGCTGCTGCTGGCTGACGATCAAACGGAAGGCCTGTTCTGCGCAGAATTTGATCTGGACGCGCTGCGGCACTACCGGGAAACCGAGATGATGGGCAACACCTTCCGCAAGGTCCACGCCTATCAAGCGCTGCTCAGCGAAGAAATCACCGAACCCTTCCTGCGGGAGGGACAGCGGTAACCGGCATCCCGAAGTCGAATTCCGGATCGCCGAAAAACATAAAATGGGGTGCTGCATGGAAATGCAGCACCCCATTGATTGATTGAGCATGCGACGGGTTCTCAGAAGGGTCCCCACTGGATGGCTTGGGCAATAAACATGAAGATTGCCGTCATAACCCACTCCACCGCCAGCAGCGGCATGAAGAATTTGACCCACTTTTCATAAGGAACCTTGGCCAAGCCCAGGGTTGCAATGAAGTAACCGGAGACAGGATAGAGGATATTCGTCAAGCCATCGCCAAACTGACAGGCCATGACCGCAGTCTGCCGGGTGATACCAATCAGGTCGGCCAACGGCGCCATAATCGGCATGGTCGCCACAGCCTGGCCGGAACCGGAGGAAATAAAGAACTCGATAATGGTCTGTGCCACAACCATGCCCAGAGCGCTCAGAGAGGAAGGCACATTCTGCAGCACCGTAGCCAGCGCGTTGACGATGGTGTCCGTGATCTGCGCGTTGCTCATAACCACGGCCAAACCGCGGGAGACGCCGATGATCAGGGCGCCCTCCAGGACGTTGGTGGAACCCTCGATAAAAGCTGCGCAGATGTCGTCACCGGACATGCCGGCAATGATGCCGCCCAGAATGCCGATGGCCACAAAGCTGCCGCCGATCTGAGGCATATCCCAGCCCAGGGAAATCACGCCATAGACCATGAAGCAGAAGATCAGAATGGCAACAATTCCCGCAATTTTCTGACGGACGTTGAGCTTGGCAGTGGCCAGCTTATCCTCTTCCATGCTTTCACGGGTTTTCAGGTCAATCTCATACATGGTGCTGGACTGGGGATTGGCCTTCACCTTCAGCGCATAGCGGCAGACATAGAAAATCGTCACCGCCAGGAACACAACCATCATAATCAGGCGGAAGCCCCAGCCAGACATCAGAGGCAGGCCGGCAATCTTCTGGCCAATGATTGTAGTAAAGGGGTTGGCCAACGCCAGGGTAAAACCGACCTGGGAGCCAATGAGCGCCGTGGCCGCGGCGGTCATGGAGATACGGATGCAGGGAATCGGCTGCCACGCCAGCGCACCGGAAAAGGGCCGCAACCCGGTCTATCTGCTTGAACCGATCATCGGCCGCGTTCAGTCCCTGGCGGACCGTTTGGCTGCCCTGCCGGGAGAGCATGGCAGCGTGGCGCTGACCAATATCTATTGCACCACAGCCTCCAACAACTCCGTACCCCAGGATGCGACGCTGGTGCTGGACCGCCGTCTGGCGCTGGGCGAGACGGAGGAACTCATCGGCCAGGAAATGGACGCCCTGGTGGCCGGCACAGAAGCCCAGTGGTGCTTCAGCGATATTCCGGCAACCAGCTGGCGTGGGCAGGCATTTGTATTCCACTCTTTTCTGCCTGCTTGGGAACTGCCCCAGGGGCATCCCCTGGCCCAACAGGCAGCCCGTGCCTGCGAGGAAGTGCTGGGGAAACCGGCTGCGCTGTTCAAGCTGGGCTGTAGCACCAACGGCGTAACCACTGCAGGCGTATTTAATCTTCCCACCATCGTGCTCGGCCCCGGTGATCTGGCGGTTGCCCACGCCCGGGACGAATATTGCCCCGTTCAGGATCTGGTGGATGCCTGCGGCATTTATGCACGGCTGTGCAGCGGCAGTAAAGGAGCCGCCCAATGAGCCGGCAGTCAGAACGGTTGCCTTCCCGGGGGCAAAAGCCGGAAAAGGTCTATTTTCTGCTGCGATGGCCCGTCATCGTGGTGGCGTTCCTGTTTGTCTGGCCCCTCGGCGTAATTCTGCTGATCACCAAAATCATCGGTGCGGTCCGGAAAAACAGACAGGAAAAGGTCCTGCAGGATAACAAAATTCCTTTTGCAAAATCCAAATCCAAAGAAGACAAACAAGCCTATGCCGCCCATTGCAGCCAGCAGAAGAAGCGGCTGATCACCTCTTTCCTGATGACAGCCCTGTTCCTGCTGCTGGGCTGCTGGGGAATGACCCGGGATTATCTGCAGCTCTTCTGGGGCAGCGGCTTCACGGGAAAACTGGTCGCAGATTTTCTCAGCCACGGGATCTTTTTGTTGGTGGGCATCTTCCTTGCCGCCAAAGCCTACGACCTGCTGGTGCAGCAGCGGCGTTTGGCGCGGCTGCTGACCCTGATCGGCAATGCAGGTGCCGTACATCTGGACCAGCTGCTGGAGCGGTCAGGTGAGACAGAATACCAGCTGCTGCTGGATCTGCAGGCCATGCTCGACCGCGCATATCTCGGCCATGGCGCCTTCTACGACGCCCAGCGCCGTACACTCTATTGCCGCGCTGACGCCGCCCCTCCGGAACCATAGCGCTGCGGCATAGGCGCGCGCCCAAAAGGCCGCAATCAATACGCCCGAAGAAGCTTAGAATTCTTCGGGCGTTTCCGCATTCGGATGGCAGCGGTTCAAAAAACGCTGTCATAAACATGTACATACTTGCAAAAACCGTTCATCATGATTGGAATTTATGCGCCTGGCTCAAGAGAATCCAGTGGGCCTGTGAGATTAACCATTCTTACATAATACGCATCGTGCACGCTCTCTGTATCCGTGAGCAAAGAAATCAGTTTTTTGACCTTCCGTTCGGACATATTGGGAAACACCAATGTATAATCGTGAAGAATCGGGTCATCTGCATCCAATATGACCGCATCATCATGAAACTGGTCCAGTATGAAGCGTTCATGCTCAACAGAAGTATCCGCTTCAAACTGCACGCTGATTCCATGGTAGTAGTCTCGGGGCCGATTGAGAAAGGAAAAAACTGCTGTTAGGATCACAATCAGCACAAGAATTCCAATCATCACTGTTTTCTGATTGAGTTTTTTTCTCTGTTTCACGCCATTCTCTCCTTGCAAAGCAATCCCAAGTTCGCACGCAACGAATCATGGATATCCGGGAAATGCGAAAACGCCGCCATCTGCACACAGGAACACCCGGACAGTTTTGAAATGCACCCCATTGGTTAGACAGTCTGATTTCCTATCTAACCAATGGGGTGCAATCCACCGCAGGCGGGTATTTGTTTACTTCATAAATTTGTCAATGGCCGTGCAGAGATCTTCAATCACCTGGGGATCGTTTTCCTCCACGGCATCCACGACGCAGTGTTTAATGTGGTCCTGTAAAATCACCTTTCCCACATTGTTTACTGCAGATTTCACAGCAGCAATCTGCACCAAGACTTCACTGCAGTCCCGGCCGTCCTCCACCATGCGCTTGATCGACTCCAAATGGCCGATGATCCGGGAGAGCCGATTGACTACCGCCTTGGTGTTCTCATGGACGTGAGGATGTGCGCCGCCGTGGCTGTGCGGAATTCCCAGCGCGTGGAGTTCGTCATGGCTGTGCGTATGCTCATGTTCCATTGGCTTCCTCCGTCATTTCTCGCAAAACTTGACAATGGCCAGAACCAATCCGACCACACAGTAAATCCCCATCAGGGAGAATATCAGCTCCAAAAGCCACCCCACCAGAGGAATCCACCCCAGGATTGCGCAAAGCACCCGCAGCACACCGCAGGCCACCAGATAGATCGCCAGCGTCAAAACGAACCGTTTCGGGTTTCCTGGCTCCACACCAGCGCTGAGCGGAAAGAACGGATAGACCTTCTCCATAGCAGACCCTTCCTCTTTGGTTTATTAAAGTTATTTTACCACAGAGGCGGGAGAATTTCAACATAATTTGACGCTGCCAATTGTCAATTGACATCCGCCGGATTTAGGTTTACAATATTTTTTGAACTGCAGGATAAATCCGGGTGCACAGCAGGCCGGTCAGAATGATCTTCAGGAAATCCCAGGGCAGGAAGATCAGCATGCCTCCTTTTATGGTCTGCCAGATGGTCCATTCCTTCTGCAGATAGACCGTCAGAATCAGGTGCATATAAGGCAGCCCAATCACATAGAGCACCACCAACCCCGCCAGACAGGCCAGGCAGATATTCCAGAAGCCGGCGCCGCGCTTCTCCACCAGGAAACCGATGAGCCAGGCCATGGGAATCATGCCCAGCAAAAATCCCGCCGTGGGCGTCAGCAGGGTCCCCAGGCCGCCGCCGGATGTGAAGATCGGCAGGCCGACCAGGCCCAGCAGCACATAGGCAATCTGAGAAGCGGCGCCCCATTTCTTACCCAGCAGCACGCCCGCCATGGACGTGAAGAAAATCTGCAGGGTGAAGGACGAAATGGGCGTGGGAATTTTGATGAAAGCCCCAACCGCTGTCAGCGCGGCGAACAGGGCCGCCAAAATCATAGCACGAGTTTTTTTCATAGTGTTCCTCCAATTGTAAACTTTATTATCTTTTCTGTGTTTACAATCAAGAGTATAGCAAACACGCAGGCAAAATGCAAGAGGGAGATTTCATGACAAAAGAAGAGATTCTGCGCCTTCTGGAAGGCGGCGGCTTTGTCTCCGGCCAAAAGATGAGCGATAGCCTGGGCCTCAGCCGGGCCGCCGTATGGAAAGTCATACAACAGCTGCGGGCGGAAGGCTATGTGATTGATTCCGTCACCAATCGGGGCTACCGGTTGGCCAGCCGGCCCGATGTGCTGAACCGGGCCGAGGTCCTTCGCCACCTGGGGGATCACCCCTGGCGGGACCGGCTGGTGGTACTGGATACGGTGGACTCCACCAACACCTATGCCAAGGCGCTGGCCGCCCAGGGTGCGCCCCACGGCACTGTGGTCGTCTCCGATCATCAGACCGGCGGCAAAGGCCGCCGGGGCCGCAGTTTCTCCTCTCCCAAAGGAATGGGCGTCTATTTGTCCGTGATCCTGCGCTATGATGTGCCGCCGGATCACCTGATGCACCTGACCTGCATCGCCGCCGAAGCCATTCGCCGGGCCATTCTGGACGCCTTTGGTTTGGAAGTGGGAATCAAATGGACCAACGACCTGGTCTGTGAGAAAAAGAAGCTCAGCGGTATTCTCACAGAACTGTCCGTGGAGGCGGAGACCGGGTTAACAGACTATGTGGTCTGCGGGATCGGCGTCAACTGCAGGCAGGCACCGTCCGATTTTCCTGAGGATGTGGCTCCCATGGCCACTTCCCTGCGGCAGCTGTTGGGCCGCTCTGACGCCTGCGCGCTGGCCGCCGCCATGATGACCCAGCTGCATCTGGCCGCCGAGGATCTGCTGGAACGTCCAGAAGACTGGATGGCCGGCTATAAAGCCCACTGCGTTACCATTGGACAGGATGTGAAAATTGTCCGCGGAGACAGCGTTCAGCTGGCCCATGTGGACGACATGGACGACCAGGGCGCCCTGCTGGTGACGTTGGCCGATGGAACAAAGGACACGGTGTTCTCCGGAGAAGTCTCTGTGAGAGGCATGTACGGATATCTGTAAATGTAAGGAGGAAGCACGATGAATCAAGTCATTGAAGCCATGCTGAGCCGCAGGAGCTGCCGCTCCTACAAACCGGAACAGGTCAGAGAAGACACGCTACAGGAAATTCTTCTGGCCGGCACCTATGCCGCCAGCGGCATGGGCCGGCAGTCCGGTAAAATTGTAGTCGTTCAGGACAAGGACACCATCGAACAGCTGCGGGCCATGAACGCCGCCGTCATGGGAAATCCCAACAGTGATCCGTTCTACGGCGCTCCCACCGTCTGCGTGGTGCTGGCCGATCCCGACGTCAGCACCTGGCAGGAGGACGGCAGCCTGATCCTCGGCAATCTGATGCTGGCCGCGTCTACCCTGGGCGTGGCGTCCTGCTGGATTCACCGGGCACAGCAGGAATTTGACTCTCCCGAAGGGAAGGCGCTGTTGGAGAAGTGGGGAATCCCAACACGTTATCGGGGCGTCGGCCACTGCATCCTGGGCTATGCTGCCGCGGATCTGCCCGCCGCCAAGCCCCGGAAAGCTGACTATATCCTCCGAGTTTGAAGAATTTGAAAAGATTTTCGATTCTCCCTTGTCTTTTTTGGGGTTTTGGGATACCATAAGGGTATATTTTCTCGGGAGGTGCGTTTATGAACAAGAAAACCAAACTGGCCCTTCTGATTGGTGCCATTGCCGCCGTAGTCAGCGCCGTTGTCGTCGTGATTGTATTCTGGGATAAGCTGCTGGCCCTGTGTCCCTGCAAGCGGAAAGCAGGGGACGCGAAATGCTGCGCCGAAGATGCCCACGATGATGGTCCCGCCTTCAGCGAGGATGAGCGCCAGGCTTTCGCCGATCTGGAACCCCAGGCAGAATAACAGTCAACGCCTCAGCCGTTCATCCAACCGGCTGAGGCGTGTTTCCTTTTATAGGATCAATCCCAATGCTTCACATTGGAAGTGATTTCACTGAGGGCTTCCGCCGCCTCCAGGGAATAGTCGTCCCGGTGGCTCAGATCTCCCAGGGAAACCATACCCACCAGCCGTCGGCCCTCCACCACCGGCAGACGGCGTACCTGTTCCCGGGCCATGCAGGCCGCCGCCTGGCTGAGGCTGGCATCGGGGGACACGGACTTGACCCGGTCGGTCATAACCCGGGCCACGGAGGTCTCCTCCGGCGGGCGGTCAATGGCAAGACAGCGCAGCACCATGTCCCGATCCGTCACGATGCCGCAGAGGCTGCCGTCCCTGGCCCGCACCGGCAGGGCCCCTACATTGTGCCGGGCCATGAGCCGTGCCGCCACCGCCACGGATTCCTCCGGCGAGACGGAAATCACATGGGTATTCATACAGTCCTTGACGTTCATTGCAGTCATCCTTTCTGGTTTTTCTTCTATTCTGACCAGATTCAGGAATTTTTAGTCCTCTCCCCGCCGCATAACCAAAAAAAGGCCTGCTGCAAAATAACAATCTTGCACAAACACAGGTTCCACCCCAAGCCTCCCCTGAGTAAGGGGAGCCTTGGGGCGGTCATCTTTTGTGCATGTTGCGTATTTTACAGCAGACCACTTTTTTGTATCCGCTTACCGTTCCGGCTGAGAGGCCTTGTCGAACAGGGCCTCCACATCCTTGCCGGGGCCTTTTCCGCAGAGGGAAACCACCACAGCCACCACCAGACCGGCCAGGAAGCCGGGGACAATTTCATAGATCCCCGTGGAGGACAGACAGGCCAGCCACAGAATGTCCACCCCGGCGCCGGCCACGATACCGGCGGCCGCGCCTGCAAAGGTGAACCGCTTCCAGAACAGGCTCAGGAGGATCACCGGACCGAAGGCCGCGCCGAACACGCCCCAGGCGTTCTCCACCAGCCCCATGATGGTGCCAGAATTGGGATTGGCCGCGATGAGCAGGGCCACCAGGGCGATGACCAGCACCACAATCCGGCCCGCCCAAAGCATCTCCCGGTCCGAAGCATTTTTGCGGAACACCGGCTTATAGACGTCGCTGGCAAAGGCAGAAGCCGAGGCCAGCAGCTGGCTGTCAGCCGTGGACATGGCCGCGGACAAAATGGCGGACAGCAGAAGGCCGGACACCAGGGCCGGGAAGATCTTCCGGACCATGGTGATAAACACCGTGGAAGAATCCTGAATATCGCCCAGGAACATCCGCCCTACTACACCGGCCATCACGGACATAACCAGAATAATAACCGTCCAGGAAATGCCGATCACGCTGGATTTGCGCAGCTCCTTTTCCGATTTCAGGGACATAAAACGGATGATGATATGGGGCATTCCGAAGTAGCCCAGGCCCCAGCCCAGGCCGGAGACAATATCCTGCCAGGAGGTCATGAAGTTGAAATAGCCGTCAGGCAAGGGGGCCGCCGCACCCATGGAGCCCGATTGGACCAGGGACAGGGCGAAAATCGGCGCCACCAGCAGGGCTGCCAGCATCAGAAGCCCCTGGAAAAAGTCGGTCCAGCAGACGGCGGAGAAACCGCCCAGGAAGGTATAGGCCACAATGATAAAAGCTGCAATATACATGGCCACGTTGGCGTCCACGTTCATGACCGTATGGAACAGGGTACCGCAGGCCTTGATGCTGGAAGCCGCGTAAATGGTGTAGGCCACCAGGAAGATCAGGGCGCACAGCAGCTGCAGCAGCCGGCTGGCAGAGAGAAAGCGATTGGTCAGGTACTGCGGGATGGTGATGGAATCCTTGGCAGCAATGGAGAATCGGCGCAGCCGGGGCGCTTCAAAAATCCAGCTGAGCGCATAGCCGATGGCCAGACCGATGGCAATCCAGGTCTGTCCCATACCGGCTGCATAGATGGAAGCCGGCAGACCCATAAGCACCCACGCGCTCATATCTGACGCGCCGGCGGACAGGGCAGATACCCAGGCGCCCATCTTCCGGCCCCCTAAGAAATAGTCCTTTTCACCGCCGCCTTTGGACCTGAAGAAGAAAAACAGCCCGATTCCCAGCATAAAGAGGAAATAGGCAATAAAAACGATCAATTCTGTGTAAACCATCTGTCCCGCTCCTTTGCATGAATTTTTTTCATGTATTCATGCGCTTTTTATATTACATCAGAGATTATACTGGTTTTCCTCCCGCTTTGCAACCGGAGTTTTCCCGTTTCTATATAGAAAAAAAGGTTGTCAACTGCGCCAAAACACGCTATTATATACAAAAATGGCAAACTACCATGAATTTTCCGCATGGAATGGAGCGACTTTCATGAGTATCAAGCAGTATGAAGCCTTTGTAAAGACGGCAGAACTGGGCAGTCTGACCCGGGCTGCAGAAGCGCTGGGTTCCACCCAGTCCCGAATCAGCCATGTGCTCAGTGCCATGGAGGAGGAATATGGATTCCGCCTGATGCAGCGCAGCCGCAGCGGCGTGGTACTGACAGAAGCCGGCACCATGCTCCTGCCAAAGATGGAAGCTGTTCTCCGTCAAAACCGGGAGCTGGAAACCCTGATCGCGGACATTCGCGGCGCGGACGCCGGTACCGTGCGTCTGGGTGCCTTCACCAGTGTGGCTGTCCACTGGCTGCCCGGAATGATTGAAGCATTCCAGGCGGCGCATCCCCGGGTGGAGCTGAAAATGTTCAACGGAGATTATTACGATGTGGAGCAGTGGCTGCGGGACGGCACCGTTGACATGGCCTTCATCACCTTGCCCGCCCCGGAAGGCACCCGGGTGATTCCTTTGGCGGAGGATGAGCTGCTGGCCATTCTCCCCAAGGGACATCCTTTGGCTGCAAAACCACAGATTTCCGCCGCCTGTTTGGGGCGGGAGCCCTTTATCAGTCTGCTGCAAAGCTCTGATCACGACATCCACCGGGCTTTGGACAAGGCCGGCATCATCCCCAACATCCGCTATACCACCAAGGACGACTATGCCATCATCGCCATGGTGGAGCAGGGTCTTGGCATCTCCATTGTACCGGAGCTGCTGATCCGGGGGAGGAGCCAGAATGTGGAGGTACGTCCCCTGGAGCCCCGGGCCACCCGCACCATCGCCCTGGCTTTGGCTGAAGGCGTCTCCTCCCCTGCCGTGGAGGCCTTTGCCCAAACGGCCGTGGCCTGGCTGGAGCGGACGCACTGACAGAATCAAGACAGCGCAGCAAAAGCTGCGCTGTCTTGATTCTAAACAGGAATTATGATGATCGTTTTTCGTAAGCACGCGCATTTTTATGATGTAGTTCTGTCCCGCACTGTCATTGCGAGGCTGTCTCTTATACACATCTCCGAGCCCACG
>CAMBCW010000068.1 GCA_945864925.1 uncultured Clostridia bacterium | reverse complement strand
AATCATGCGCCCGATCAGCTGCTCCATGTCCAGGATTGGGGACACAAACAGGCACCGTTCCAGTGGTTCCTCCCGGAACGCCAACATGCTGAACCAAGCTCCAATGCTGTTGGCGCGCAGGGCGATCCGGCTCCAGTGCCCCTGGGCGTAATTCATAACTGTTTGCAGCTCCGGAACAACGTGCCATGGGTCAAAGGTGTCTGTTTCCCCTTTGCGACTGCCATGCTCTGGCAGATCGATCCCCAGCACCTGCCAGCCGCTGGGACATACGATCTCGGCAAAGTCCTTTGCTTCTTCCTTGTACCCGCATTTCCCGTGGACAAACAGATAGATCCTGTCTGCTTCTTCACCGTACAGGACGGCGGGAATCTGTCCAATCCGAAAGACGGCCTCGTTCATTCTCTCCTCCGATTCTGCAGCGTTTTTGTAAAACAGACGATCCGGTTGACCTCAGCAAAACCCATTCTGAGATGAAAATTCAAGCTGGCGTTATTTTCAAGCTCACAGTCGCTGGCAAATTCTTTGCAGCCCTGTTCCCTGGCCCAATCCTCGCAGGCGGCCAGCAGTTCTCCCGCCAGCCCCTGGCGGCGGAACTCCGGCAGGACAAAGATTCCCTCCAGGTAACCCACCGGGCTGGTCTGTGCCCCTTCCACATAGTCATGCCGCAGCTGGCATTGGGCGAACCCAGCCGGAACGCCTGCTTCATAGGCAAGGAAGCAAGCCGCTCCCTCTGATTTCAGCATCTCAGAGAATGCATTCCGCAGTTCCGCCGCGTCATGGTCGTTCCACAGCAAAAGAGCCAGACCAGCTAACACTGCCGCATCCTGTTCGATTGCTCTCTGTACCATCCCTTACCTCTTCCGAATGGGATGCCGGATCACGGTTTTCAGCTTTTCGGGGCTGACTTTTCGGGCGTCGCTGAGATAGATCTCATGGTGGTAGCGGCTGTCCGTAATGTCAGTTTCATAGCCCTCTTTGGCCGCAAACTCACTCATAGCCTGAATGGTTGCAGGTTCGTCGTCGTAAGGGCCGATGTGCATACACTGAACGCAAAGGCCCTCATGGTATGTTAGATACTCCACCTTGGAAAAATCGGTTTTCTTTTTCCGTGCGGCCTCCTCTATGGCCCAGTCAAATTCCTGCTTCGTCACAAAATCCGGCAGGCGCATCAGGGAAAGCCACTGAAACTCCCCCTTGCGGGTATAGTCGATGCCCCGGATGCCTTCCTGCCACCAGAGGCCCTCCAGGGGCGGCACCACATAGTCAAAGTAGCCCTCGATTCGGTGATCCCCCAGCTTACTCATCTTGATGGTAAACGCGATGCCGTAGAGCAGGCCCATGGCTGCTTTGTATTCGCCGTCCAGCTCATTGGGATCGCCCTTGCCCCGCACAGCCAGGAAGCGCATCTCCGGCACCTCCACAATCCCGGGGTTCCGGGGCGGCAGGTAGAATTCCCGGTATTCCTTCTTATAGTCAAACGCCATGGCCCTTTCTCCTAAAACCGGACGGTTTTCGGCGCCTCCGTAAAAGAGGAGAACGTGGCAGCGGCGTCCCGGAGCCAGAACACCACCGTGTTGCCGTCGCCGGGCTGATACATGGATTTCAGGCTGGGATAGGCGTCCAGGAAATGCGCCTGCGCCTCGATGCGCGGGTCTTCCACAGCAGTCGCGGCCAAACGCAGCCACCGGCTCCCGTCATAGGCACAGATCTCCACCTTCCCGTTGGCTTGCAGCTGCCGGGAGACGTCCTTCTTTTTGCCGGTCTGGAAATAGATCCGGCCCTCATACAGGTCCACAGCGCCGAAAGGCCGCACCCGGGGCTGATCCCCCTCCACAGTGGCCAAATAGTAGGTGCCGCAGGTTTTCAGAAATTCATATACTTCTTCCATTACGGTTTCCCTCCACGCAAATATTCCAGTATCTCCGCAGCGTTGGTATCCGGTTTCACTTTGGGCATGACCATTTCAATCACGCCGTTTTCATCGATCACATAGGTGGTGCGCACAACACCCATGGACACCTTTCCATAGAGCTTCTTCTCCTGCCAGACATCATAGGCCTGGATGGCCTGCAGTTCCGGGTCGGACACCAAAAGAAACGGCAGGCCGTATTTGTCCGCAAACTTCTGATGGGACGCAGCAGAGTCCTTGCTGACGCCGATGACCGTCACATGGGCCGCCCGGAAATCCTCATAGGCCGCCGCAAATCCGCAGGCCTGCCGGGTACAGCCGGGGGTATTGTCCCGGGGATAGAAATAAAGTACCACTTTTCCGCCCAAAAAGTCCGACAGCCGGACCAGGTTGCCGTCCTTGTCCGGCAAAGTGAAATCAGGCGCTTTCATACCGGCTTTCAGCATGATTCAATCCTCCTTGAGAAAAAGATAGGTGTCCGTATCGGATTCCTCCGGCCGGAACCGGTAGCCCAGCCGGTCAAAGGCCTGAACCTGTTCCGGGGTCTGGATCCGGTTCTCCGCCATAAAGCGCACCATCTCCCCCCGGGCCATTTTGCACAGGGTTCCCTTTTCCACGATTCTGCCGTCCTTTTTCTGGCCGAAGATACAAGTGATGAACCGCACATGCTCCGGCAGATGGGCGGAGACGCTGCGGCTGTATTCCCGGGAGGCCAGATTGAGAATGCAGTCCGTCTCGGTCAGCAGCTTTTCCGCAAGGCTGCCGCCCCAGAACCCATACAGGCCGTTGGCCTGTCCCATATCCAGCTTTGCCTGCATCTCCAGGCGGTAGGGCGTCACTCCGTCCAGGGGCCGCAGGATGCCGTAGAAGCCGGACAAAATCCGCAGATGGGTCTGGACATATTCCAGTTCGCCATCGGTGAACACGCCGGGGGCCATGTACTGGTACTGAATGCCCTCATAGGACACGATGGCCGGCGTCAGCCAATGGCGCAGGTCCATCCCCTGCAGCCGCTCAAAATTCAGTTTCGCAATCTGATCGTTGCACCGCCACAGGGCCTTCAGTTCCCCATAGGACATGGCCTGCAGCCGTTTCAGCAGCGCTTCGGTTTTCGGCAGGAACGCAGGCAGACCCGCACAGGGAAAGCTGTCCACGTCCACATTCATCTTCTTGGCCGGTGAAAGAATGATCCGCATGGAGGCCCTCCCGGAACAGATGCCGTCAGTCCCGAGCCGGGCCAAAGCCCAGTTCCGTCAGAGTATCCAAAACCCGGCGGTGGATCTCCTCCGCCGGCAGCAGCCCCTCAGGGCCGGTGCAGGGCACCTGGTGAACATTGGGGAAAGTTTCCGCGCAGTACAGGTAGATCTCCCGGCAGCGGGCCAGCAGGGATTGGGACCGCTCGTACAGGTCCAGGCCGTCCACATAGATCCGCTCCCCTTTGTGGGTCAGGTTCTCCGCGCAGCCGGCAATCTCTGTATTGAGGAACAGATAGGCGTCCGGCTCCGGCAGGCCGAAGACGCCATGCTCCAGGGAAAAGACCCATTGGATGAAGTCCCCGTTGACGCCGCCGCAGCGCCGGGCCGTCTGGTAGACGGCGCTGGAGAGAGTGTAGCGATTGAAAATCACATAGTCATATTGGGAAAAATCCACATTTTTCAGAGCATTCCACCGGTCGGCAGCGTACCACAGGCACATGGACTTGGCGTCCACGGAATCGGCATTGGCTGCTTCATCCTTGCCGGAGAGGAAGCGGCCGATTTCCCGGCCCAGGGGGCTGTCGTACTGGGGGAAATCGATGAGAAACACGCGCTTGCCGGCCCGGCGCAGGGCGTCAGCCAGCAGGCCGCACTGAACGGTCTTGCCGGAGCCGTCCAGGCCCTCGATGCCAAGAAAGACCGGCCGGTTGGATTGTGGTTCCGTCATTGGCTGCACCTCCTTGTCTCAGCGGAAGTTGTCCCAGTTGAGGCGGCCGTAGCGGCGGGTGACTGTGAGAAGCTCCCGCTGCAATTCCGGCGTCAGCGCATCGGCAGCCATACGCCAGCGCCAGTTTTTGCCCACGGTGGAGGGCTGGTTCATCCGGGCTCCGTTGTCCAGACCCAGATGATCCTGGATCGGCACAATGCAGGTGTCGGCGGCGCTCATCATGGCCAGAGAAATCATGCGGCCGCAGAGCTTCTCCGCCGGGGTGTGCCAATCTCCCAGATAGTCGCGCACCAGAGTCATGGTCTGCGCGTCCAGGCCCGTGAGCCAGCCGGCCATGGTCTCGTTGTCGTGGGTACCGGTGTAGACCACGCAGTTGTTGTTGTAATTGTGGGGCAGATAATCGTTGCCGGCGCCGGTGTCTTTGACATCAAACGCGAACTGCAGCACCTTCATGTTGGGATAGCCGCTGTCCCGCACCAGCCAACGGACGGAATCGGTCATGAGGCCCAGGTCCTCCGCAATCAGCTGCCGGTCTCCCAGGCGGCGGCGCACCTGCCAGAAGAAATCCATGCCGGGGCCCTTCTCCCAGTGGCCGCTCAGGGCGTTTTTGCTGCCGCAGGGCACAGAGAAATATTCGTCAAAGCCCCGGAAATGGTCAATGCGGATCACGTCATAGAGCCGGAAATTGGCCCACAGGCGGGAAATCCACCAGTCATAGCCGGTGCTGCGGTGGTAGTCCCAACGGTACAGGGGATTGCCCCAGATCTGGCCCTCGGCGGCGAAGGCATCGGGCGGGCAGCCGGCAATGGCCCGGGGACGGTTGTTCTCATCCAGCTGGAACAGTTCGGGATGGGCCCAGACGTCGGCGCTGTCCGGAGAGACGTAGATGGGAATATCGCCGATGATCTGGATGTGCTTGGAGTTGGCATAGGCCTTCAGGCGGCCCCACTGCTGGAAGAACTTGAACTGCAGGTATTGCTGGAACTCCACATCAAAATACAACTCCCGGCGGTAATAATCCAGGGCAAAGCCCCAATGGAGCCGGATATCCTGGGGCCACTGGTTCCAGGGCTGGCCGCCAAAGAAGCCTTTCACAGCCATGAACAGGGCATAGTCCGCCAGCCACCAGGAGTTGTCCCGGAGAAACTGCTGGTACTCGCCGTTTTTGCTGATGTCACTGCGCTCGTAGGCCCGGCGCAGCAGTGCCAGGCGGTTTTCATGGAGCTTTTCATAGCTGACTTTGGCCGGATCGCTGCCGAAGTCGGCGGCGTCACACTCCGCCCGGGTCAAAACGCCCTCCGCAACCAGATCGTCCAGGCTGATAAAATAGGGGTTGCCGGCAAAGGCCGAATAGGCCTGATAGGGGGAATCGTCAGAGGAGCCGAAACTGGTGGGCCCCAGGGGCAGAATCTGCCAGTAGGTCTGGCCGGCAGCCGCCAGCCAATCCACAAAGTCATAGGCAGTACGGTCAAAGCAGCCGATGCCGTATCGGGACGGCAGACTGGTCACAGAGAGCAAAACGCCTGCGGAACGCTTCATAAGTGGTAACTCCTTTCCATCATCGGCCCGTGGGCCAATTGGTTTTATTATACTATATCGCAGTTCAACTTTCCAGCAGTATTGCAGAAACCGGCGAAAAAATCAGACCGTCAAGTTCTGCGCGGAGGGCCAATTCATCGGCTCTCTCCCTCACTGGTCCGGTTGCGGACCAGTTGGCGGTATTCCCGGGGCGTTCTGCCGGTCTGCTTTTTGAACACCTTGGCGAAATAGTTCACATCGGATATCCCACAGTGCTGGGCGATGGTCTGAATCTGCAGGCGCGTGCCGGCCAGCAAATATTGCGCCCGCTCCGTCCGTACCTGGTTGACATATTCCGTTACCGTCTGTCCCGTCTCCTTTTTGAATTGGGCAGACAGATAGCTGGCATTCAGATTCTGGCGGGCTGCCAGGGCTTTCAGGCTCAAGTCCGCCGTGAGATCCAGACGGATCTGGTCCACTGCCGCCTGTACCGGCGCCGAATAACCCGGCGAGGCATATTTCCGCACCAGGCGGCAATAGGAGCGAATCATCTCCGGCATCAGGGTCTTGACGCCGCCGGCCGACGACAGGTTTTCAATTCTCCGGGCCAGGCCGGAGGATTGCCGGTCCAGGGCCAGGGGGTGTACGCCGCCTTTCTCCGCAGCCTTGCGCAGCAGGGTATTGAGCACAATCAGATAGTTTTTAAAATTCCGCAGGGTGTCCGGTATGCGGCGCTCCATCTCCAGCCAGGACATGCCAGCCACGATTCGTTCCGCCTTGTGCAGCTGGCCTTCGGAAACCGCTTGGAGCAGCTCATTCTCGCTGCGGTAGCGTTCCTCCATCAGCCGCATCTCCATCACCACGTTGTGGGCCTCCCGTTCCGGCGTATCCTTCAGAACGGAAAAGGCGCTGGTGCGCTCCTGGTTGAGGTCCAGCACAGAATAGGCCTCCTCCCCCCAGATGCAGGCGCCGAAGGCGTCCACCACCGCCATGAGCGTCGTATCGTCGCTGATGACAGGGATCCGGCCGTAGAGATTTTCGATGCGGCGGAACATCTGGGGCGGAACGGCAAAACTCTCCGCCTCCTCCATCAACTGCTCATGGGTCAGCTCGGCGTTGAGGAACGGGCCAATGAGCAGAATGGTCCTGCGCTGCATCCCCGGCAGACAGAAGGACAAATAGCGGCATCCATAGGGGTCCAACCAGCGATAGATGGTGCACTCCCTGGATTTTTCCAAAATCTCTTTGAAATTTTTCGAATAGTCAGTTTCCTTGCCCAGCAGGCTCCGCAGGCCATAGTCCACGTCCGGTGCCGGCTCCTCATCCGCATGCAGCAGCGTGGTCTGCAGCCGCAGCTGCTGCAAAATCCGCTGGAGAAAGTGGAATTCATTTCCATATTGCATAAAACAGCTCTCATTTCTTTGTGCATTTTGCACATTTTCTTTCTTGTTCCATTCTTATTATCCTACGTTTTTCCCACATTTTCAAGGAATATGCCAAAAATTTTCCTAAAAATCCAAAAATAAGTCCTAACACCTGCGGCGGTTATCTGGTACAATAAAGCCAGAGTACAAGAAAGTGAGGGATCACCATATGGAAACCCAAAAAACACTGCGTCCCTTCGGATTTCGGGACAAATTAGGCTACCTCTTCGGCGACTTCGGCAATGACTTCACCTTCATCCTGTCCACCAGCATCCTCATGAAGTTCTACACCGATGTAATGGGCGTCAGCGCCGGCATCGTCGGCCTCATCATGATGCTGGCTCGCTTTGTCGATGCGGTCACCGACGTCACCATGGGCCGCATCTGTGACGCGACCAAGCCCACCGCCGCCGGCAAATTCAAGCCTTGGATGCTGCGGATGTGCCTGCCCGTGGCCATCGCCTCTTTCCTGATGTATATGCCCGGCCTGGCCGGCGGCTTTGTCGCCACCCTGCCCAACGGCCTGCGGGTGTTCTACCTGGCATTCACTTACATCCTCTGGGGCTCCTTCTGCTACACCGGCATCAACATCCCCTATGGTTCCATGGCTTCCGCCATCTCCCCGGAGCCCAGCGACCGGCAGTCCCTTTCCACCTTCCGCACCATGGGCGGTATGCTGGCCGGCATGATCATCGGCATGGGCCTGCCCGCCTTTGCCTATGACAAGGTCACCTCCGCCGGCGGTGAACAGCTGAGCGTGCTCAATGGTGCAAAGGTCGCCCTGGTGGCTGCCGTATTCTCCGTGCTGGCCATCGTGTGCTACCTGCTGTGCTACAAGCTGATCACCGAGCGGGTTCCCTATCAGGCGGAAAAGAAGGAAAAGGTCTCCGTCGGCAAGATGCTGGCCAGCGCAGTCCGCAACCGGGCGCTGATTTCCATCATCGTGGCTTCCATCCTCATGCTGCTGGCCCAGCTGACCATGCAGAGCATGGGCTCCTACATCTATCCCGACTACTACGGCAACGCCATGGGCCAGACCATGTCCACTTTGCTGATGATGGTCAGCATGCTCATCGCCGCCGCCATCGCCAAGCCTCTGACTGCCCGCTTCGGCAAGGCGGAGGTCTCCGTGGTCTCCTGCCTGTTCGCCGTGGTGATCTGCCTGATCACCTTTGTGCTCCGCCCCGCCAACATGTGGGTCTATGTGGGGCTGCAGGCTCTGAACTGGCTGGGCCTGGGCATCTTCTCCATGGTCTGCTGGGCGCTGATCACCGACGTCATTGACTATTCCGAGCTGAAAAACGGCGTCCGGGAGGACGGCTCCGTCTACGCCATGTATTCCTTCGCCCGGAAGCTGGGCCAGGCGGCGGCCGCCGGTCTGGCGGGCCTGCTGCTGGAGCTGATCGGCTACAACGAGAATGCCCTGGCTCAGGGGATCGGCCAGACCCAGGCTGTCAAGGACGGCATCTTCAACATTTCCACCCTGGTTCCCGCCCTGGGCTTCCTGCTGCTGGCGCTGGTCCTGTGGTTCTGGTATCCTCTGCATAAAAAGCAGGTGGACGCCAATGTGGCCGCTCTGAAGGAAAAGCACGGCCGCTGAACACTTCGCAATTTAAGGAGGTAACAACCATTGAGAACTGTCTATAATTTCAACGCAAAATGGGCCTTTACCAAGATGGCCACGGAAGTCCCCACGGAGCTGCCCAAGCTGTGGGACTGGGTGAACCTGCCCCACACCTGGAATGCTCTGGACGGCCAGGACGGCGGCAACGACTACTACCGCGGCACCTGCTATTACGCCAAGGCCCTGGATAAGCTGGACCTGCCGGAGGCGGACCAGTACTATCTGGAACTGCGCGGTGCCAACTCCTCTGCCGACGTATACGTCAACGGCCAGCATCTGGCTCACCACGACGGCGGCTACTCCACCTGGCGGGTGAACATCACCGATGCCCTGCAGCGGGACAACCTGTTCGTCATCGCCGTGGACAACGCGCCCAATGACCGGGTCTACCCCCAGGTGGCCGACTTCACCTTCTACGGCGGCTTGTACCGGGACGTGAACATTCTCTGCGTCAGCGAATCCCACTTTGACCTGGACTACTTCGGCGGCCCCGGCCTGAAGGTCACACCTGAAATCTGCGGCAAGGACGCCAAGGTGACCGTGGAAGCCTTTGTGACCAACGCCAAAATGGGACAGAGACTGCGCTATACGCTTCGCGCCGCCTGCGGCTGTGAAGTGGCCAGCCTGGAAACCGTGGATACCACGGCTGTTCTGAACCTCCCCGATGTGCACCTGTGGCACGGCCGCAAGGATCCCTACCTCTACACCGCCCAGGTGGAGCTGCTGGAGGGAGACACAGTGCTGGACGCCGTCTCTGCCCGCTTTGGCTGCCGCACCTTCCAGATTGACCCGGAACGGGGCTTTATCCTCAATGGTGAGGAGTATCCCCTCCGCGGCGTGTCCCGTCACCAGGACCGCTGGGGCATCGGCAACGCCCTGCTGCCGGAGCACCACACCGAGGATATGGATCTGATCTGCGAGGTGGGCGCCACCACCATCCGTCTGGCCCACTATCAGCACGACCAGTTCTTCTATGACCTGTGCGATGCGCGCGGCATGGTAGTCTGGGCGGAGATCCCCTACATCTCCCAGCACATGCCCACCGGCCGGGAGAACACCATCTCCCAGATGACCGAGCTGATTGTCCAGAACTATAACCATCCCTCCATTGTGGTCTGGGGCCTGAGCAACGAGATTACCATGAAGGGCGAGGACGATCCCGATCTGCTGGAGAATCACCGCATCCTCAACGACCTGTGCCACAAGATGGATAAGACCCGTCTGACCACCGTGGCCGCAGTCTCCCCCTGCCCCATCAACAGCGAATACCTGACCATTCCCGACGTGGTTTCCTACAACCACTACTTCGGCTGGTACGGCGGCGACACCTCCATGAACGGTCCCTGGTTCGACAAGTTCCATAAAGCCCATCCTGAGAAGCCCATCGGCTGCTCCGAATATGGCTGTGAAGCCCTCAACTGGCACACCTCCCAGCCGGTCCAGGGCGACTACACCGAGGAATATCAGGCCTATTACCATGAGGAACTGATCAAGCAGCTGTATCCCCGGAAGTTCATGTGGGCCACCCATGTGTGGAACATGTTCGACTTCGGTGCCGACGCCCGTTCCGAGGGCGGCGAGAACGGCCAGAATCACAAGGGCCTCATGACCTTTGACCGCAAATATAAAAAGGACTCCTTCTACGCCTACAAGGCCTGGCTGACTGACGAGCCCTTTGTCCACCTGTGCGGCAAGCGCTATGTGGACCGGGTGGAGGATGTGACCAAGGTCACGGTCTATTCCAACCTGCCCCAGGTGGAGCTGTTTGCCAACGGCGTGTCCCTGGGCAAGCAGGAATCTGCCGACCACTTCTTCTACTTCGACGTGCCCAACGCCGGCGAAACCAAGCTGGAAGCCGTGGCTGGCGACTGCCGGGACCAGAGCGTCCTGCGGAAGGTGGAGACCTTCAACGAGGCCTACCGTCTGCGGGAGAAGAACGCCGTTCTCAACTGGTTCGACATCACCCAGCCCGAGGGGTATTTCTCCCTGAACGACAAGCTCAGCGACATTCTGGCCACCACCAAGGGCAAGCTGCTGTTCATGGGCATGTTCGCCAAGCTGCTGCCCAAAAAGGGCGATACGGTCGCCGGCGGCTTCGAGATGAATGACGGCATGATGCAGATGATGGGTGGTTTCACCGTTCTGCGCCTTACCGGCATGATGGGCACCATGGGTCTCAACTTCACCAAGGAAGACCTGCTGGACATGAACGCCAAGCTGAACAAAATCAAAAAACCGCAGTAATCCAAAACGATAAGAGCCTGCCGCAATTTGCGGCAGGCGCAGCGTGTCGAAAAAGTCTTTTCGCCCCGCTGCGTGCGGTTTTTCGAACTTCAGAAGTTCAAAAAACCTTTTGATTGAACGCGCAGGGGGCTTTTTGCCCCCTGCACACATCCCCC
>CAMBCW010000067.1 GCA_945864925.1 uncultured Clostridia bacterium | reverse complement strand
ACAAAGGTGCCGCCGTTGGTCATCAGGGGGAAATCACCCATGAAGATTTCCTGCTCCTTAATCTCGCCGGTCTCCTTGTTGCGCAGACGGACCCGCACCTTGATGGGCTTCGCATAGGTGGCGTCCCGTTCCTTGCACTCCTCCACCGTGTATTTGGGAGGCTCGTTCATGCTGTAGTCCAGGAAGCTCAGCTCCAGGTTGCCGGTGTAGTCGGTAATGGTGTCCACGTCCTTGAAGACCTCGTTGAGGCCCTCGGCCAGGAAACGCTCATAGGAGTCCTTCTGGATCTTCAGCAGGTTCGGGATCTCGATGATTTTGTCGTCATCATGCTTGGCGTAGCTCTTACGCAGGGTCTTGCCGTACATGACATCCTTGACCATTGCCATTCTAGATCATCACAGCCTTTCTTCTTGATTCTGAATTCTGTGTATTTGACACGCATGGGTGAGTTGTCACATTTTTATCAAATCCATCTTGCAATCCGTCCCCGTCCGTGGTAGACTAATGATGGAAGCGGATGGCCCATTTCACCACTTAGGCATTATGGATAACTATTGTAGCATATCCTGTTCCCCACGTCAATGGAGAAACCAGAAAAAAATCGCCATTTTTGCAGTTTGTGCAAAGATGGTTTTTGTTTTTTATGCAAAAATTCGCAGAAAAATTACCTATTGACGGAAGGCCTGTTTTGCGCTATACTCTGTTCCAAAGTGAACACCAAAGGCATGGAACAGGAGAGTAAGCCCGCCGATCCGTATCAGAGAGCCCCGGCAGCTGGAAAGGGGTGCGGAAGAGCCGGCTGAAGATGGCCTGGGAGCCGCGCAGGCGATAGGTAGTCTGCGACGGGTGCGCCCGTGATCGCGCAGGAGTATGCTGGTACTCCCCAAGGCCGTTTTCGTGAGGAAGCGGCGAAGCAAGGTGGTAACGCGGATGTTTTTATTCGCCCTTGACGAGAGGTCAAGGGCGTTTTCTATTTGAAAGAAGAATCGGAAGGAGCGGATGATATGTCCCAGCCTATGATCGAAGTGCGGGGGCTCAGCAAGCAGTTCGGAAGCGGCGAAAACAGTGTCCATGCCTTGGAGGACATCAACCTGACCATCCAGGCCGGTGAGATCTTCGGGATCATCGGCCTGTCCGGCGCAGGAAAGTCCACTCTGGTCCGGTGCATGAACCTGCTGGAGCGGCCCACGGCGGGCACCATTCTGGTGGACGGACAGGATCTGACCAAGCTGTCCGACAAGCAGCTGCGCCAGGCCCGAAAGTCCATCGGTATGATCTTCCAACATTTTAACCTTTTGATGCAGCGCAATTGCCTGGATAACATCACCTTCCCTCTGGAGCTGGTGGGAACACCCCGGAAGCAGGCCGTGGCCCGCGCCCGGGAGCTGCTGCAGATTGTGGACCTGGCTGATAAGGAGAAGGCCTATCCCGCCCAGCTGTCCGGCGGCCAGAAGCAGCGCATTGCCATTGCCCGCACCCTGGCCACCAATCCCAAGGTCCTGCTGTGTGATGAGGCCACCTCCGCCCTGGACCCCAAGACCACCCGGGACATTCTGCGGCTGATCCGGGATATCAACCAGCGGCTGGGCATCACCGTGGTGGTCATCACCCACGATATGAAGGTCATTGAAGAGATCTGCGGCCGGGTGGCCATTCTGAATCACGGCCACGTAGCTGAAAGCGGCGCCGTGGAGGACATCTTCTCCAATCCCAAAACCGAGGCCGGCCGCCGGCTGGTCTATCCCGACGGTGTTCCCTTCGAACTGCTGCCCAAGAGCCGGGTGGTTCGTGTGGCCTTCAACGGCGGCACAGCTTATCAGCCCCTGATCGCCTCCCTGGCCATCGACTGCGGCGTCAAGGCCAATATCTTAGGCGCAGACACCCGCAACATTGACGGCAGGGCCTTTGGTACCATGCTCCTGGGTCTGCCCGAGGACGAAGCTGAGGCCGCCAAGGCCCTGGCCTATATCACCAGCCAGAAAAACATCACGGTAGAGGAGGTGCCGGATTACCATGCTTGAACAAATCGCCTCCGTTTTGGAGCATTGGGGCATCAGTAAAGCACTGGAACAGCTGGAATTTCTGCTGGATCCCGCTACCCTGCCCTTTGCCATCTGGGAAACTCTGTACGCGCCTTTGCTGGCGGCGGTCTTTGCCTATCTCATCGGCCTGCCCCTGGGCATCATTCTGGTCACCGGGGAAGAAGGTGGGATCCGTCCCCTGCCCCGGGCCCTGATGCAGGTGCTCAATACCGTCATCAATCTGCTGCGCTCTGTCCCCTTCCTGATTCTCATGGTTCTGGTCTTTCCCCTGAGCCGTCTGATCCTTGGCACCGCTGTGGGCACCACCGCCACCATCGTCCCCCTGACCGTGGCAGCCGCTCCCTATGTGGCCCGCCTGGTGGAAGCCAGCCTGCGGGAAATGGACCGGGGCGTCATCGAGGCCGCCCAGGCCATGGGCTGCTCCGCCTGGCAGATTATCACCAAAGTGCTGCTGCCGGAATGCCGGCCCAGCCTGATCAACGGGGCAACCAATGCCGCTATCACCATCCTGGGCTACGGCGCCATGGCCGGCGCCATTGGCGGCGGCGGCCTGGGTTCCATGAGCATCATGCGCGGCTACGGCCGCAACCAGATTCTGGTCCTCTATGTGGCCGTGATCATTCTGGTCATTCTGGTCCAGATCATTCAATCCATCGGTACCGCTCTCTGCGTGAAAACAGACAAGCGTATCAATCATTCCAAAGAAAAAAGGAGAAAATCATCATGAAAAAGAGAATTGCTGTTCTGCTGCTGGCAGTCTGCCTGCTGCTGGCCCTGACCGCCTGCGGCAAAAAGGCCGATACCAAGACCATCACCGTCGGCGCCACCCCCGCGCCCCACTGTGAAATTCTGGAAGTTGCCAAGGAACTGATGGCCAAAGAGGGCTACACCCTGGTTATCAAGGAATTCAACGACTATGTGATCCCCAATGACTCCGTGGAAGAGGGCGAGCTGGACGCCAACTACTTCCAGCACATCACCTACATGAACAACTTCAACGAAGAGCACGGCACCCACTTGGTCAGCGTGGCCGGCATCCACTATGAACCCTTCGGCCTGTACGCCGGCAAGTGCGCGTCCCTGGACGAGCTGGCCGACGGCGCTCAGATCGCCGTGCCCAACGACGGCACCAACGAGGCCCGCGCGCTGCTTCTGCTGCAGCAGGAAGGTCTGATCAAGCTGAAGGATGGCGTGGGCCTGTCCGCCACCAAGTATGACATCGTGGAGAATCCCCACAACTACGACATCGTGGAGATGGAAGCCCAGCAGCTGCCCCGGACCCTGGTGGACGTGGATATGGCGGTCATCAACGGCAACTATGCCATTGACGCCGGTTTGAAGGTCTCCGACGCTGTGGCCGTGGAGGCTGCCGACGGCGCTGCCGCTGAAGCCTATGTCAATGTTCTGGCCGTCAAAGCCGGCAACGAGAACAACGAAGCCATCCAGGCTCTCGTCAAGGCCCTGCAGAGCGAAGAAGTCCGCAGCTTCATTGAAACCACCTACGACGGCGCTGTGGTGCCCCTGTTCTAAAACCATTTCCAAATCAAAAAACGGAGCGATAAGCTGACGCTTATCGCTCCGTTTTTGTTTCCACCAGGCTCTCCAGCAGGGCATGGAACGCCGGATCTCTGCGTTTGATGGACACAGGTCTGCGGGCTCATCCAGGAAGCAATGGGACGAGGTGCCCGTTGCCGCCAACCGGCCATCCGCCGCAAAACGCACCTCATAGCGGAAGCTCATCCGCACACCGGTATACTGCGTCAGAAAGGGCCGGATTTCCACCTGGTCCCCATACTGGACGGACATCAGATATTTGCAGCTGACGTCCACCACCGGGATGAGGATGCCGCGTGCCTCCACGCTTTGATAACTGACGCCGATCTGATCCATGAAGTCGCACCGGGCCTCTTCAAACCAGCGGATGTAATTGGAATGATGGACAATGGCCATCTGATCCGTCTCATAATAATGAACCTGGTGCAAATAGGGTTTCCATTCCATTTCAGCTGAGATACTCCTTTTCCAGACTGCGTACCATTTCCACATACCGCTCCTTGCAGCGGTGCAGATTTCCGGCCTGGATATCGGCATAGCAGGGTGCTAACCAATTTTCCCGGATGGCCTCATACCGGGCCTCCCGATCCCGTGACAGATCGATCCGCAGGACAATGCCGGGCGCCACATTGTAGTATTCCTCAATCAGCGCCGGACCGTCGGGGCAGGCCCGCAGATATCCGTCCCGGAAGGCACGGAATGCCGTCAGCTCCGGACAGTCATCCGGCTTTCCCGCCTGGAGGCAGACCGCCGTGGTGATAAAGCACAGGCCCAGAAATTTCTTCCGGAAGCCCCCGGCCAGCTCCTCATAATTGCCCAGATAGAAGGGTGACTTGGGATGGCGGCTGCACCAGTGCGCCTGCAGAAGCCGGCAGTACTCCTCGCTGGTTTTTAACTCCATCCGCCGGATCATGGGCACCAGGAACACAGCAATGACAAATTTATCCGTATCCATCAGCGCCGAGCGGGACGCTTTCCAGCTGGCCTCCTGCTCCCAGCGAGTTTCCAGCTGGTCCAGGAAGAAATCCGCAGCGTCTTCCAGGGTGATGGCGCCGGCGGAAACCGCCGCATCCAGCTGCCGGAAGATCTCCTCATTGCTCTGGCTGTACTGCTCAAAAGCCGGGACAAAATCCGACCGGGTCATTTTCTTTTCAATTCCGGGATGATTCGTAATCACTCCCAGCACATGCTCCCGATAGAACGCCGCGCTGGCCGTGCCATCCACCGCCGGAGCATTGGGCGCAGCAGAATCATCCGTCAGCTCTGACGGCGTCAGCCGCGTGCCGCAATACATGCAGGAGAACTGCTTCAGGTGCGCGGGAATTTCCAGTTGCTCGCTGCATTTCGGGCAGCGGCCTGTTATTACATCAATTTGCGCCATAGAATCACCCGTTTGTTTTTTCTGTATCATAACACATTTTTGCCGCTTTGCCAATGTCCGAATCGAAGTTCATAAATAATCTCTTCTCTTCTGGAAACAATATGCTCGAGATGAACAAGGAGGCACAGCCGCATGCAAATCTTTCACTGTCCAACCAAGCTCTATATGGGGCCGGGCGCTTTGGACGCCCTGGGTGGATTCCCGGCCAAGCGGGTTCTGGTGGTGACCGATTCCTTCTTTTCCAAAAACGGCACCGCCCTGGAAGTCGGCCGCCGGGTACCCGGGGCGGAAGTGCGGATATTTGACCATGTGGTGCCCGATCCGCCGGCCTCTCTGGCAGCGGAAGGCGCGGCTCTGTGCGCCCAGTTCCGGCCCCAGCTGCTGATTGCCCTGGGCGGCGGCAGTCCCATGGACTGCGCCAAGGCCATCCGCCTGGCCGCAGGGGAACCCATGACCTTTGTGGCCGTCCCCACCACCTCCGGCAGCGGCTCGGAGATGACCTCTTTTTCTATTTTGACGCATGACGGCGTCAAGCATCCGTTGGTCGATCCCAGCCTGCGGCCGGACGCCGCCATTCTGGACGACAGTCTCCTGACCGGTCTGCCGCCCTCCCTGATCGCCGATACAGGCATGGATCTGCTGGCCCATTGTCTGGAGGCCCTGGCCGCCACCGGCGCCAGCGGCTTTACCGACGCCCTGGCCTTTGAGGGAGCCCGGACGGCACTGGCGCTGCTGCCTGCCTCCTGTCAGGGCGACCGCAGTGTCCGGCTCCGGCTCCACGAGGCGGCTTCCATGGCGGGCATGGCCTTTGACAACGCCGGTCTGGGTGTCTGTCACGCCCTGGCCCATGCCCTGGGCGGTGCCTTCCACATCCCCCATGGCCGCCTGTGCGCCATGCTGCTGCCGTCTGTCCTTTCTTACAACGCCCCGGCAGCGCAGGAGAAGTACGCCTGCCTGGCACGGCTGTGCGGCTTGCCGGCAGCCACGGACCGGCTGGCTGTGCGCAGTCTCAGCGCCGCCATCGTCCGGCTGCGAAAGCAGCTGCACATGCCGGAAACCCTGGGCCAGGCCGGCGTCACGGCCGCCCAGTGGGCGGAAAAGCAGCCGCAGGTTTTGCAGGCCGCTCTGGCGGATTCCTGCTGCCAGACCAATCCGGTGTCCGTCACAGAGGCAGGTCTGCGGCAGCTATGTAAGGCGGTGGCCCCATGAGCGAAGCGATCTTATCGGTGGGAATCGATCTGGGAACCACCACCACCCAGATGATCGTCTCCCGGCTGCAGGTGGAGAACACCGCCGCCCCCTTCACCATTCCAAAGATGGAAATCCGGGAGCGGGAGATCCGCTACCGCAGTCCCATCCACTTCACCCCTCTGCTGTCCGCCGATACGTTGGATGCCGAAGCCATCGGGCAGCTGATCCGGTCCGAGTACGATCAAGCGGGAATCACGCCCCAGCAGGTACAGACCGGCGCGGTCATCATCACCGGTGAGACTGCCAGAAAGGAGAATGCCCGTCAGGTACTCAAGGCCCTGTCGGAGCTGGCCGGAGATTTTGTGGTAGCCACCGCCGGTCCCGCCTTGGAGAGCGTTCTGGCGGCCAAGGGCGCCGGAGCGGACCAGTATGCCAAGTCCCACGGCCGGTATGTACTGCATCTGGATATCGGCGGCGGCACCTCCAATCTGGCCCTGTTCGACCCGGAGGGGCATCTGGCGGATACCGGCTGCCTCAACGTAGGCGGCCGGCTGCTGAAGTTTGACCGCAGCGGCGCTGTCACCTATGTCTCCCCTGTCCTGGCTGGGACCCATGCGCCGTCTCTGGGGGATGTCCCCACGCCGGAGTCCCTGGAACCCCTCCTGGATGTTCTGATTCAGGCTCTGGAGGAGGCCGTGGGCCTTCGGCCGCCCACAGCTTGTCTCCGGCAGTTTCTCACAGACAAAGCTGTCTCCCTGCCGCCTCAGGCTCCGGTGCTCTCCTTCTCCGGCGGCGTGGCCGACTGCATGGCAAATCCGGACACGCCCTGGCTGCAGTACGGCGACCTGGGGGTGCTCCTGGGGCGGGCCATCCGCCGTTCTTCGCTCTGCCGCGGCTCCTACGTGCTGGGAAAGGAGACCATCCGGGCCACGGTCATCGGCGCGGGCAGCCACGCCACAGAGCTGTCCGGCAGTACCATCGCCTACGGCGGCGTCTCCTTTCCCCTGCAGAACCTGCCGGTGGCCTCCCTGTCTGACCGGGAGGCAGCATACCCGGCTCCACAGTTGGGGGAAACCATCCGGAACAAGCTGGCACTGTTTGATGAGCCGGCAGCTCTGGCTCTGCGGGGGGTGGAAAACCCATCCTACACCGACGTCACCCGTTTGGCTGACGGTATCGCTGCCGGCGTGGCTTCGGGCCGCCAGCCCGTGGTGGTGGTTCTGGAGCAGGACATGGGCAAGGCCCTGGGACAGGCTCTGCGGCTCCGCCTGGGGCCGCAGGCCCGGCTGGTTTGTCTGGATGGACTTCATATTCCCGAGGGCAGTTATCTGGACATTGCCGCCCCCATAGGAAACGGCTCCGCCCTGCCTGTCGTCGTCAAAACACTGGCATTCCAATAGGCGTCCCTCTCTTTATTCCTGGTTCCCATCCATTGCAAGGAGGTTTTTTCTTGATCTTAAAAACCCAACTCTTCGGCCATACCTACGCGTTCTCCTCCATCAAGGAGGTCCTGGCCAAGGCCAACGAGGAAAAATCCGGCGATCAGTTGGCCGGCATTGCGGCGGAAAACGCCGAAGAACGCATTGCCGCCAAAGCGGTGCTGGCAGAGCTGACCCTGGCAGACCTGCGGGAAAATCCCGTGGTTCCCTATGAAAAAGACGAGGTCACCCGCATCATCCAGGACGACCTCAACGAGCCGGTTTATCAGAGCATCAAAGGCTGGACGGTCTCCCAGCTGCGGGAATGGCTTTTGTCCGAAGACACCACGGAGGCTCAGATTCGCCATATCTCCCGGGGCCTGACCTCCGAGATGATTGCCGCCGTGTGCAAGCTCATGAGCAACCTGGATCTGATCTACGCAGCGTCCAAAATCCGCATCACCGCCCACTGCAACACCACCATCGGCCTGCCCGGCACCCTCAGCTGCCGCCTGCAGCCCAATCACACCACCGACGATCCCGACGGCATTCTGGCCTCTCTGGCAGAGGGACTGAGCTTCGGCGCAGGCGACGCGGTCCTGGGCTTGAACCCAGTGACGGACTCCGTGGAGCGGCTGAGCCAGATTCTCCGGCTGTTCGACGACATGAAGCGGCGCTGGGAGATTCCCACCCAGATCTGCGTCCTGGGCCATGTGACCACCCAGATGGACGCCATCCAAAAAGGTGCGCCGGCGGATCTGATCTTCCAGTCCATCGCCGGCAGCCAGAAGGGCAACGAGGCCTTCGGCATCACCGGCGGACTTCTGGAGGAGGCCCGGCAGCTGGCGCTGCACCAGGGTACTGCCACCGGCCCCAACGTCATGTATTTTGAGACCGGCCAGGGCTCGGAGCTGTCCTCCGAGGCCCACCACGGCGCCGACCAGGTGACCATGGAGGCCCGGTGCTACGGCTTTGCCCGGCGCTATCAGCCCTTCCTGGTGAACACTGTGGTGGGTTTCATCGGCCCGGAGTATCTCTACGACGCCCGGCAGGTCATTCGCGCCGGTCTGGAGGATCACTTCATGGGCAAGCTGTCCGGCATTCCCATGGGCTGCGACGCCTGCTACACCAATCATATGAAGGCCGACCAGAATGACATCGAAAATCTGGCCACCTTGCTGACAGCTGCCGGCTGCAACTATTTTATGGGCATCCCCCATGGAGATGACATAATGCTAAACTACCAGACCCCCGGCTTCCGGGATACGGCGGCGCTGCGGGAGAGTTTCGGTCTGACGGCCATTGCCCCCTTCCAGCGATGGCTGGAACAGATGGGCTTTGTGGAAAACGGGAAGCTGACGCCCAAGGCCGGCGACGGCTCTGTGCTGCTGAAGGAGGCGCGCCATGGATAAGCAGGAACTGAAACAAATGGTGGCCCAGCTGCTGCGGGAGCTGGAGCAGCCCGTGGAAAACGCCCCGGCTCAGCCCCGGGACAGCGGAGAAAGCCTGCCGGATCTGACCAAGCTGGATCTGCGGCAGGAATACCTGGTGGAGCACTCGGAAAACGGCGATGCCTTTCTGCGCCTGAAGCGCAAAACCCCGGCCCGTCTGGGCCTGGGCCGCTGCGGTGCCCGGTACAAGACGCTCTCCATGCTGCGCTTCCGGGCCGATCACGCCGCCGCCCAGGACAGCGTCTTTTCCCTGGTGGAGCCGTCCTTTTACCAGAACCACGACCTGCCCTTTGTCCAGACCATGTGCAAGGACAAGGACCAGTATCTCACCCGACCGGATCTGGGCCGGAAATTTGATGAGAAGAATCAGGCCGTCATCCGTCAGGTCTGTGGGCAGAATCCCCGGGCGCTGCTGGTCATCGGCGATGGGCTTTCCTCCAACGCCATCACGGCCAACGCGCTGGACTGCGCCGCCGCCATCCGGCAGGGGCTCAAGGCCTATGGCATTGAACTGGGCAAAAGTCTCTTTATTCAGTATGCCCGGGTGGGCGCCATGGACCACATCGGCCAACTGACCGGTGCGGAGCTGATCTGCATGCTGGTGGGAGAGCGGCCGGGCCTGGCCACCAGCGAGTCCATGTCGGCCTATCTCACCTACAAGCCCTATCCCGGCATCCCGGAATCCAAGCGCACCGTGGTATCCAACATCCACCGGCAGGGCACGCCAGCCGTGGAGGCTGGGGCGCACATTGCGGACCTGATGCACACCATGCTGGAGAAAAAAGCGTCCGGCATTGATTTGAGGTGATGACATGATCGGAGAAACACTGCCTGTCCGTATTCTGACCCTGCGGCTGATCCCCAATTTGAGCCCCGGTCTGGCTCAGGCCCTGGGGCTGCGGGACAACTGCCGCGCCATCGGCCTGATCTCCACCGACAGCGACGACATGACCTATATCGCCCTGGACGAGGCCACCAAGACCGCCAATGTGGAGGTGCTCTACGCCAGGAGTCTCTATGCCGGCGCCGCCAACGCCTCCACCGGCCTGGCCGGGGAGGTCATCGGTATTCTGGCCGGCCCCACCCCGGCGGAGGTGGCCAGCGGCCTGCGGGGCGCCGAAGCCTTTCTGGAAAGCGGTGCGGGCTTCCGGACGGCCAATGACAAAGGCGACGTGGTCTACCTGGCCCACTGTGTCTCCCGCACCGGCAGCTATCTGTCCGGGGTGGCCCATGTACCCGTGGGCCAGGCCATTGCCTATCTGATTGCGCCGCCGGTGGAAGCCATTGTGGGGTTGGACGCGGCCCTGAAAGCGTCGGATGTGGAGCTGACCCAATTTTTTGAGCCGCCCACGGAGACCAACTTCGCCGGAGGCCTGCTGACGGGTACCCAGAGCGCCTGCCGGGCGGCCTGCGACGCCTTTGCCGAAGCGGTAACAGACCTGGCCCGGCAGCCGAAGGATTTGGGAGGAATGTAAATGGAACTGGCAAAAGATCTGAAAAGCCGCCAGGAGGTCCGGGATCTGGTGGAAGCAGCCGCAGAAGCCCAGAAAGTCCTTCGGACCCTGGACCAGGACGCCATTGACCGGATTGTGCGGGCCATGGCCCAGGCGGGCCAGCGCCACGCCCGGGAGTTGGCAGAGCAGGCCCGGTCGGAGACGGGCTTCGGCAGCGTGCCGGACAAAGTCATCAAAAATGAATTCGCTTCCAAAACCCTGTGGGAGGCTGTCAAAGATTTGAAAACCGTGGGCATCCTTCGAAAAGACCCGGAAAAACAGGTCTGGGATGTGGGCGTGCCGGTCGGCGTCATCGCCGGCATTGCTCCCTCCACCAATCCCACCTCCACGGTGATCTACAAATCCATGATCGCCTTGATGGGCGGCATCGGCATTGTATTCTCGCCGCATCCGGGAGCAAATGCCTGCTC
>CAMBCW010000066.1 GCA_945864925.1 uncultured Clostridia bacterium | reverse complement strand
TGCTGTCTGCCGCCGAACAGGAAGAGGCCATGAGCGAGATGGAACTCCTGATTCGCTCCCTGGAAGAACGGCAGCGAAAAGATGCGTTTACCCAGATCAAGACCGGTGTGGCCTTTTTGGCTGACAGAAATGAAATCGGGCTGAATTTGTTTACCAAGGGGCAGGAACCCTTTGAACGGGACCAGACTTATCGGTACCAGCACACGCCGGAGGATTTGGTTCGGGCCATGGAGGCGATGGCGGAGCGCAGTGAACGCGCCATGCCGCCGCCCACTTCCAATTTCTCCGGAATTGTAGGACGGGAGCCGTATCCTGTGACCAAAAAGGCTGCAGAGGTTTTGCGAAAGCTGCTGTCCCACGGAATTTCCCGCTTTTTGAAGCTGTTTCGCGGCAACCGTTCCCGCTCAGAGATAGTTGCCACATTTTTGGCGGTGCTGGAGCTGTGCCGGCTGAAATCGGTGACTTTGGAGGAGGACGGAACCGGAGACGTCTCGGTGCGTTTTGTAAAAATGCCGGATGAGACGGATACCACCCAGGAAGGAGGGCTGACCCTTGGAACAGAATGAGATCCAGAGAGCCATTATGGCGATCCTGTTTGCCGCAGGGGAGCCGGTGGATGCCAAACGTATGGCCTTTGCCCTGGATCAGGAGGAAGACACTGTCCACCGGGAAGCCCAGGCGCTGATGGATGCGCTGGCTTTCAACCGCAGCGGGATTCGCATTCTGAAGCTGGAAAACGCCTATCAGATGTGCTCTTCGGGCGAAATGGCCTCCTATGTAACCAAGACGCTGGAGACCCGAAAGCCGCCCAAGTTGTCGGCCTCTCAGCTGGAAACTCTGACCATCATAGCTTACTACCAGCCTGCAACCAAGGCCTATGTGGAGCAGCTGCGGGGTGTGGATAGCGCTTATTCCGTCAGTGCGCTGCTGACCAAAAAGCTGATTGAGGAGTGCGGCCGGCTCAATGTGCCGGGCAGACCCATCCTCTACAGGACCACTCCGGACTTTCTCCGGACGTTTGGCCTACAGTCATTGGAGGAACTGCCGGAAATTGAACTGATGAATTTTCAGTCCAGGCCCCAGCTGCCTCAGGAGTCTGCTCCGGAGGCGGAAGCGTGAGGCCGTGGATGGTCTGGCTGCTGGTTCTGGCTTGCCTGGCCCTGCTGGCAGCGGCCAAAGTGGGCGTTCATGTATACTACCGGGAAAAGAAGCTGCGGCTGGATTTGCTGATCTCCAAATTCAGGTTCACGCTTTTGGGCCGCGAGCGGAAAAAGCCGAAGGGTCAAAAAAAGCGTCAAACGCCAAAGGAGAAAACGCAGAAGCCAAAGGCCCAGAAGGTTCCCAAGGAGGGAAAGCCGGAACTGAAGCCATGGCTTCAGGCGGTGCAGACCTATTGGCGGGAGTTGCTGGAATTGGTGGGACGTGTGCTGACTTCGCCAACCCTGGATGTGCTGAAACTGCAGATCCTGGTTGGCGGCAAGGATGCGGCTGCCTGCGCCATGACTTATGGCAGGATTTGTGCGGCCATCGGCTGTGTATTGCCGGTGGTGGAGAACACCTTCGGCATTCGGAAGCGGCAGATAGATGTTCGCTGCTGTTTTGACCGCGATACGCTGGATGTTACTGCAGAAGCGGCAATTACCATCCGGATCTATGAAATTTTTGCCCTGGCATTTTCCTTGCTGGGGCTGGGTTTGAAGCTGTTCCTTGCGGCAAAAAATAATAAAAAGGCGGTGCAGACTTTATGAATCATCCTCTTCCTGACATGATGGGCTCGTCTTTGGCGAAGCTCAAGGACATGGTGGACGTCAATACAATCATTGGCGACCCGATACAGACACCGGAAGGCGTTTTGATTATTCCGGTTTCCAAAGTAAAAGTGGGATATGCCGGAGGAGGCTCGGACTTTGCGCCAAAAGGCTATCCGGCCAACAAGGATAATGCGTTTGGCGGTGGCTCCGGCGCAGGCGTCACCATTACACCGGTGGCATTTCTAGTTGTCAAAGGAGAATCAGTTCGCTTGCTGCCAGTGGCTGAGCCGGCTTCCAATTCAGTGGAGCGTCTGATTGAGATGCTGCCGGAGCTAATTGACCAGATTTCTTCTCTGGCTAAAAAGAAGGAATCAGAGAAGGAATCGGAAGCGGCGGGAAATATTGAATAGTCATCTTTTTGCCCTGCTGGATATACTAGCAGGGGTGATAGAAGATGAAAAAACGTATTTGCCGGACGGCGGCAGCAATCCTGGCTGCCGCTGTCTTTTTGCTTATACCAGTCCAGGCTGAGCCGACCATTTCAGCCAGCAGCGCGATTGTCCTGGACGGCGCCACGGGACGGATTCTTTGGGAACACAATGCCAGGGAGCAGGCGCTGATTGCCAGCACGACGAAAATTATGACGGGACTTCTGGTGACGGAGCTTTGCGATCTGCAGGCAGAGGTTTCCGTTCCCAGCGCTGCCGTGGGCGTGGAGGGATCGTCTCTTTACCTGAAGGAGGGGGAAGTCCTCTCTGTGGAGGCGCTGCTGTATGGGATGATGCTGCATTCGGGCAATGACGCGGCGGCAGCACTGGCCATTTACTGCGCCGGCAGCATTCCGGAATTTGCGGAAAAGATGAACAGCAAGGCGGCGGAATTGGGGCTGAAGCAAACCCACTATGCCAACCCGCACGGGCTGGATTCGGAGGAAAACTATTCCACCGCCTATGATTTGGCTGTTTTAACGGCTTATGCCATGAACAATCCGGAATTCCACCAGGTGGTTTCCTGCAAAAGCGCAGTATTCGGTTCTCGAAGGTTTACCAATCATAACAAGCTCTTGTGGCGCTATGAAGGGGCTGTCGGCGTAAAAACGGGCTATACAAAATCCGCTGGCCGGATTCTGGTCAGCTGCGCGGAACGCGGCGGCAGACGCCTGATTGCGGTGACAATCAACGATCCCTGTGACTGGGAGGACCACTGCCGCATGCTGGATTATGGATTCTCTGCCTATGAGGACCGGGTTATGGCAGACCAGGGGGAGATTCTGGCGTGTGTGCCGGTGATCGGCGGGGCAGAAGACGGCGTTGATGCGGTGACAGACCAGTCCCTTTCTGTTCCTTTGGCGGAGGGTGAGCAGGTGGAGCTGCGCTGTGAACTTCCGGCTTTTGTCTATGCGCCGGTTCTGGCAGGGGAGCAGGCCGGATGGCTGTCAGTCTGGGTAAATGGCGTCAAGACGGTCAGGGTGCCGTTATATTGGCGTTATACGGTAATGGAGGGGGCTTGAAGGATGGAAGAAAGACTGCAGAAAATTCTTTCCAGGCATGGGATCGCATCCCGCCGCAAAGCGGAACAGATGCTGGCGGAAGGCCGGGTACGGATCAATGGGAACACAGCGGCCCTGGGTGATTCTGCGGATGAAGGGAAGGATGTCATTGAAGTGGATGGCGTCCGCCTGAAAAGCCTGCCGCCGAGAATGTGCCTCATGCTCAATAAGCCCCGGGGCTATGTGACGACTTTGCAGGACGAAAAGGGGCGGCGGAGTGTTGCGGAGCTGGTGCAGGACTGCGGCCAGCGAGTGTATCCTGTCGGCCGTTTGGATCTCAACTCAGAGGGGCTGCTGCTGCTGACCAATGATGGTCAATTGGCAAACCGGCTGATGCATCCAGGAGGTTCGGTGCGGAAAATTTATCATGTGTGGGTCAGCGGCTATTATCCCGGGGCTGCAGAGAAGCTGTCTGCTTCCATCGAAATTGACGGCCGGCCGACGATACCGGCTAAGGTCAGGCTGCTCCATGAAAAAGACCGGATTGCCATGCTGGAAATTGAACTGCGGGAGGGCCGGAACCGGCAAATCCGGCGCTTGTGCGCCTGCGCCGGTGTCACCGTTACCAGGCTGAAGCGTGTGCAGGAGGGAAATCTTTCGCTGGGAAACCTGCCTGTCGGGAAATGGCGCCAGCTGTCTGAAGAGGAAATACAGAGGCTGGAAGTCTGATTTTTTTGCATTGATTCTTGCAAAAAGCCTTGAAAATTTGTATAGTGTATTCATAGGGCAACTGCCGTTAAGGAAATAAACTGAGGTGACAGCATGGCGACAGATATTCTGACAACGATACATAACCGCATGGATTCCTTTTCAAAAGGACAAAAACGAATTGCGAATTATATCGCCGCCTCTTATGACAAGGCGGCGTTTATGACGGCCAGCAGACTTGGAAAGATGGTCAGCGTGTCCGAGTCAACGGTTGTGCGCTTTGCAGTGGACTTGGGCTTTGACGGTTATCCCAGCATGCAAAAAGCTCTGCAGGAAATGGTCCGCAATAAACTGACCTCCGTGCAGCGCATCGAAGTTGCCAATGATCGGTTTGGCAACCATGATGTGGTGTCCATGGTGCTGCAGTCGGATCTGGAAAGCATCCGGATGACCAATGAAGCCCTGGACCGGGCCGCTTTGGACCGGGCGGTTGACGCAATTATCCAGGCTAAAAATATATACATTGTTGGTGTGCGTTCCTCTGCGGCCATTGCGCTGTTTATGAGCTTTTACTTCCGGAATATTTTTGAAAATGTGAAATTGATCAATTCCTCGGCCACCAGCGAAATGATTGAGCAGATGCTCCATGTTTCCAAGGGAGATGTGGTGATTGGAATCAGCCTGCCCCGCTATTCCACCCGCACGGTGAAAATGATGGAGTTTGCCAGGGACAGTGGCGCCAAGGTGATTGTGATCACCGATTCCAACGATGCGCCTGCCGCTAAAAATGCAGATCATACGCTGGTTGCAAAGAGTGACATGGTCTCTGTCGTGGATTCCCTGGTAGCTCCAATGAGCCTGGTCAATGCGCTGATTGTTGCAATTTGCCGAAAAAAAGAGCCGGAGATGTCCAGAATCTTCGAGAATTTGGAGCAGATCTGGCAGGAATATGAGGTCTATGAACGTGTGGAAGCATAAGGTTCTGGTGGTAGGCGGCGGTGCTGCTGGTATGATGGCCGCAGGCATGGCGGCAAAAGCCGGTGCCAAAGTGACGCTGTTTGAGCCCAATGACCGACTGGGAAAGAAATTGGCGATTACGGGGAAGGGGCGGTGCAACGTCACCAATCAGTGCTCCTGGGAGGAAGCGCTGAAAAATATTCCGCGGAACAGCCGTTTCCTGTGCAGTGCCCTGTCAGCCTTTACCCCGGCTGACGCCATGGCTTTTTTTGAAGCATACGGGTGTGCGTTGAAAGTGGAGCGTGGACAGAGGGTTTTTCCGGAGTCTGACCGGTCCGCCAGCGTGATTTCGGCACTGCAGCGTTTCCTGCGGGAAGGGAATGTGGAGATCTGCCGGGAGCGAGCACTGGAACTGCTCCTGCGGGACGGACAGATAGCCGGAATCCGGACAGATCAGGGCCCGCGGTATGGACGCTGTGTGATTTTGTGCACCGGAGGCTGCTCCTATCCGCTAACCGGATCGACAGGAGAGGGTTATGAGCTGGCAAAGTCGGTGGGCCATACCATCCAGGAGCCCAGAGGCTCCCTGGTTCCTCTGGAGGAGGACGGAAACTGGTGCGCCAGGATGCAGGGGCTGTCCCTGCGCAATGTGGCGGTAAAGCTGTTCAACCAGAAGGGAAAGACAGTATACGAGGACTTTGGCGAACTGCTGTTTACCCACTTCGGCCTATCCGGCCCCACCATTCTCAGCGCCAGCGCACATATGAAACCGGACGAATCCTACAGGATCACCATCGACTTAAAGCCTGCTCTTGATGAACAGAAACTGGATCAGCGAATTTTGCGGGATTTTGAGCAATATCAAAATCGCAGCATAGAGCATGCGCTGCAGGACCTCTATCCCAGGACGCTGATTCCTGTGATGGTGGAACAGGCGGGGATTGCGCCGGGAACCCAGGCGAATTCTGTGACGCGGCAGCAGCGCAGAACCCTGTTGGAGCGCACCAAGCATTTTTCGATTGACATCAAGGGACCAAGGCCGGTTGCTGAGGCGATTATCACGGCCGGCGGTATCCGGGTGAAAGAGGTGCAGCCCAAAACGATGGAATCCAAGCTGGTAGCCGGTTTGTATTTTGCCGGCGAGATTCTGGATGTGGACGCCTATACGGGGGGGTTCAATCTGCAGATTGCCTGGTCCACTGCTGTGGCCGCTGGCTTGGCGGCGGGTAGCCGCCATGATTGGGAGGAAGAGGAAACATGAAGCATTTTATTTCTATCGCCATTGATGGCCCTGCCGGCGCGGGAAAAAGCACCATGGCCCGGGCTGTGGCCAAGGAACTGGGATATGTGTATGTGGATACCGGCGCTATTTACCGGACGGTGGGGTATTACATTCAGCTGTGCGGCATCGGCCCCAGAGATGTGGACAGCGTGACCCGCTTGATTGACGAGGTCAACGTGGAACTCCGGTATCCGGAAGATGGTGTGCAGCATATGATTCTGAACGGTCAGGATGTGACCGATGAAATCCGCAGTCCGGAGATGAGTGACTATGCCTCCAAGCTCTCCACGTTGGAGGTAGTGCGGGATTTCCTTTTGGATGTGCAGCGGGATATGGCGCGGACCCATAATGTGGTAATGGATGGCCGGGATATCGGGACAGTGGTCCTGCCGGATGCCGATGTCAAGATCTATCTGACTGCCTCGGCGGAAGTTCGCGCCCGTCGGCGGCTGGCGGAGTTCCAGGCAAAAGGGGACAAAAAAATGTCCTATGAGACAGTGCTGCGGGATATCCGTCAGCGGGACGATCGGGATATGAACCGAAAAATTGCGCCGCTGCGCTGTGCAAAAGACGCGGTCCGTCTGGATACTTCGGAGCTTACCATTGCGCAGAGTGTGGATGCAATCAAAGAGATCGTTGAAAAGAGGTTGGGCAGATGATGGGCGGTGTGGCATACAAGATTTTGTATGCAATTGTACGTTTTGGCATGTTCTTTTGGCATCCGATCTTTCATGTGACAGGCCGGGAGCATGTGAAGCGGGAGGGGCGGCTGATGATCTGCGCCAACCATGCGGGCATGGCTGATCCGATCTGGGTAATTTTTGCTTTGAATCTTGGCCATGTACCGCGGATTATGGCCAAAAAAGAACTGCTTCAGGTGCCGATTCTGGGATGGTTCTTGAAAAAAATCGGTGTTTTTGGTGTGGATCGCGGCGCGGCGGATATTCAGGCCATCAAGACCGGCCTTCGCTGCCTGCGGGAGGAGCAGCAGCTTCTGGTGTTCCCGGAAGGGACCAGACGCAAAGCCGGAAAAGAGATCGTGGCAAAGCGCGGCGCCTTAATGATGGCTGCCAAGACAGATACGCCGATCCTTCCGGTCTACCTGTCGGGAAAGCGCCATCCTTTTGGCCCGATTACCTGTATCATTGGAGAACCCTACACGCTTCGGTTTCAGAACGGAAAGGCTACGGATGAGGAGTTGGAGACTGCCACAGCCGAGCTGATGGAGAAAATTTACGCCATGGGGGATGAGACATGAAAATCACCTTGGCTAAAACGGCCGGATTCTGTTTTGGTGTGGACCGTGCCGTCTCGCTGGTGGAAGAGGCAGTGGCGCAGGGAACACCGGTTGCAACCCTGGGACCCATCATTCATAACCGTCATGTGGTTGATCACTTTGCACAGGAGGGGGTGCGGGAGCTGCAGGAGCCGGAACAGGCCCTGCCCGGCAGCTGCGTGGTGATCCGATCCCATGGAGTATCAAAATCGGTCTATGAGCGGTTGGAACGTCAGAACGTGCGGATTGTGGATGCAACCTGCCCCTTTGTCAAACGCATTCACAATCTGGTTGCAGCGGCGGAAGCCCAGGGCCGCCGGCCGATTATCATTGGTACGGCATCTCACCCGGAAGTGCAGGCAATTGCCGGCTGGTGCAGCGACCCGCTGGTGTTTGAAACGCCTGATGAGCTGGAAAAATGGTTCCAGGAATCGGAAGAGCGCACAAAAATTCCGGTGACTTTGGTCTGTCAAACGACAAGTACGCAGAAATTGTGGGAAAGCTGCAAAGAAATTATAAAAAAAGTGTGTACAAATTCAGAAATATTTGATACAATATGCAGAGCAACAGAAAAGCGGCAGAAAGAAGCGGGCGAGCTATCAAAGATTTGCGATGCGATGGTCGTGGTCGGCGATTCGAACAGCTCCAACACAAAACGGCTTGCTATGATCTGTAGACAGTCGTGCGAATGTGTAGCGCTGGTCGAGGATGCAGGCGAGCTCGATCTATCGCATTTTTCGCATGCCGGCACTGTTGGTATCACGGCGGGGGCATCGACTCCGGCGTGGATAATAAAGGAGGTCAACAACAAAATGAGCGAAGAAATCAAGGTTGAAACTGCCCAGGAGGAGAACTTTGCCGAGCTTCTCGAGCAGTCTATCAAGACTTTGAACAACGGAGATAAGGTCACAGGCATTGTTACTGCCATTGGCGCCACCGAAATCCAGGTGGACCTGGGTACCAAGCACGCAGGTTATATCCCTGTTGATGATTTCAGCTCCGATCCTTCCGTGAAGCCGGAAGAAGTTCTGAAAGTCGGCGATGAAATCGAGGTCATGGTTGTCCATGTCAACGATTCCGAGGGCACTGCCCGTTTGTCCAAGAAGCGTCTGGAGGCCGGCAAGGCTTGGGAAGAGATTGAGGCCGCTGCTGAGAGCAAGGCCGTTGTTGAAGGCGTGATTACGGAAGAGAACAAGGGCGGCATCGTTGCCAATGTCAAGGGTGTCCGCGTGTTTATCCCCGCTTCTCAGACCGGTGTGCCGAAGGGCGGCGATCTGTCCGCTCTGGTGAAGCAGACGGTTCAGATGAAGATTACCGAGGTCAATCGTGCCCGCCGCAGAGTGGTCGGTTCCATCCGTGCCGTCACCAGTGAGCTGCGCAAGGCTGCTCAGGAGAAGATCTGGAGCGAGATCGAAGTTGGCAAGAAGTATCATGGCACTGTCAAGAGCCTGACTTCCTACGGCGCCTTTGTGGATATCGGCGGCGTGGACGGCATGGTTCATGTGTCTGAGCTGTCCTGGAACCGTATCAAGAATCCCGCTGAGGTTGTTAAGGTCGGCGACGAGATCGAAGTGTTCGTGATTTCCTATGATCCCGAAAAGAAGAAGATCTCCCTGGGCTTCAAGACTGCCGAGACCAACCCCTGGACCCTCTTCACCAACCAGTTTAAGGTTGGCGATGTGGCCAAGGTTAAGATTGTGAAGCTGATGACCTTTGGCGCCTTTGCTGAGATCATCCCCGGCGTGGACGGCCTCATTCACATCTCCCAGATCGCGGACCGCCGCATCGGCAAGCCCGAGGATGTGCTGTCTGAGGGTCAGGAAGTGGATGCCAAGATCATCGACGTGGACACGGAGAACAAGCGCATCAGCCTGTCCATCCGCGCCCTGCTGGCTCCCTCTGAAGAAGAGGAAGAAGTCGAGGCTTAATTCCATATGTAAAAAGAGCACTGCAGATTATTTCTGCAGTGCTCTGCTTGTGCTTGCAAAAAATATGACAGGTCCAGCCCATGCTTGTGGGCTGGACCTGCTGTCTACAGGGAAAAATCTTCTTGTTCGAATTTGGAAAAATCCTGGGCTTTGGCCTTGGGCGGCACACGCTTCAAAGGATCATAGCGGAATCGTCGGCAATGATGGGAGGCGGGGACAATGCCGCACTTCTGGCAGATGACCTGATCCTCGTTGATTTTCCCGGAAAAAACGCAATATGTACAGTATCGGTCAATTTTCTTCCGAAACAGCATGGGGACGCACCTCCTCTCGGCATCATTATACACGTTTCTTCGGCTGTTTTCCAGAGGAACTTTTTAGAAGTGCGGCAATTAGCGGCAGAAGCAGCGGCAGAAAAGTCAGACTGGGATGCCAGGAAGAGGCGGAAGAAAAGCAGGCAGTGCGTATTGGCACAGTGGGTAGCAGAAGACAGGCTGCAGACGCGCTGACCAGTCCGTGAAGCAGTTTACCGCCCAGATAGGACTTGGCGGAAAGACCTGCCTCGGAAAGCGTGGACAGCGTCTGACAGTGGACACACAATCCACCCCAACCCAACAGCCCGGACGCGGCCACAAAAGCTGCGGCGGGTGACAGAGATGCTGCGGTCAAAAGCTTTGCTCCGCCTGCCAGTTCCAGGCTGCCCAAAAACAGGGTGAACCAGGAAGAGGCCTGCCAGCTGTCCGGAACCAGAAATTGGAGGAAGCCGACTGCAACCGAGAAAAAAAGAACAAACGTGCAAACACGAAACGCCGTTTCTCCTGCCTGCGTAACAGCAGCTGTCAATGCGGGCAGAAACGGTTTTGTTTCTGACACGGAAACGGGAGCAGGTTCTGCGGAGGGCCGCTTCCTGGGACGGAACAGGATACCAAGCAGGATGGAGCTTCCCAAATGAATAGCCCAAAGTATGGCACCTGCAGCGGTGCTTTGAAACAGCCCGCCGCCGAGAATTCCGAATATGAATGCTGGCCCGGCGTTGTTGCAGAAGAGCAAAACCTGCTGTGCATCCTCCCGGCTGATGAGATGATCGCGATATAACTGCGCAGCCGCCTGCGCACCGACCGGATAGCCACCCAAGGCGCCAAGGAGGATTGCAGACGCCGCAGGACCTGGCAGATGAAAGACAGTCTGCACGGCTGGAGCAACAGCACGGCTGAGAGCGTTGGCGTATCCCAAGGAAATCCAAAGATTGGTGAGAACAAAAAAGGGGAACAATGACGGCAGAATAGAGCAGGCGCAGACGGAAAGTCCTCCGGAGACAGTACGGACTGTGACCTGAGGAAAAACCAGAAGAAGAATGGCGAAAGCCAGAATGAAGAGAAACTCAGGGACCCGGACCCAACGATTCATAGGCACTTCCTTTCTGTGACTTGTATGAGTTCCAGCATCAGAATCTATGCGGCTTCGGCGTATTTTTTGCACTGGATGCATAAGAATGAAAAGACAGGAGGGGATAGCATGGGGGTTGCGAGGAAGCTGCTGGAACGGGCATCCAGACAACTGGAACTTCCGGCAGAGATTGTGGCCGGGCTGCCCAGAATCGAGGTGACCGGCACGGGAGAACCTGTCTCTTATACACATCTGACGCTGCCGACGATATGCAGTGTGTAG
>CAMBCW010000065.1 GCA_945864925.1 uncultured Clostridia bacterium | reverse complement strand
AGGTGAATTGCCCCGCAGGTAGGGGTACGGATTGCCACACCAGTCTGCGGACTGGCTCGCAATGACAGCGTTTTTGAAACACTTGCAATCAATTTGCAGTTGCTTATTCAAGCCGATCATCATAATTAATATTTTACAAATAGAATTCAAACATTTTGTCCGCAAACCGATGGTAGAATGAGACCATCCAATGAAACAACGGGAAGGAGAAATGTGTTATGGCAAAATTTGCGGATCACATGGATCATATCGCCGAAGGCGTGACCGGAGGCTATCAGAAAATTGAGGACGGCGTCGTAGGCGGCTACAAGAAAATCGAGGACGGCGTCGTGGGCGGCTATAAGAAAGTTGAGGAGAAGTTCACCGGCGCGTTCCTGAACGAGGACGGTTCCCTGAAAACCGGCAAGGTCGGAGAAGCGGTGACCGGCGGCTACAAGAAAATGGAAGATGCCGTCGTAGGCGGCTTCAACAAGGTTGCGGATTCCTTTGTGGATGCTTTCGTGGCCAGGGAAGGCGAGTCCGTTGCGGATGCCAAGGCCCGTCTGACCGCAGAGCAGCAGGCCCGGAAAGCGGCAGCCAAGGCCGACTTGGATCAGCGTGCGGCGGATCAGAAGGCCAGAATCGATGCCAGCCTGGAAGCCTCCAAAAACGCGGGCAAAAGGCGCTGACGGCGGTGAGCACTCCAGACCTCCTGTTCCTACTGGGCGGCGGCTTCCACAGCCAGAGCGCCATAGCCCAGGGCGGCCATTTCCTGCAGCCCCCAAAGGCTGCTCCTCCGTGCCGGAGATTCCTCGGTCAGCTCGGTGACGTAGTAGCGGATTGGCGCACCGGAGTCGACCAAACCAAATCCCTTTCTTGAAAAATTCAGGTTCCGTGATATAATCCGTGGCGGTAAACGATATTCCGGAACATAAGAGGGGAGCAGAATGAAACGCAAAGCATGGAAGGCCGCTTTTCCCTATACCATCCCGATTTTTGCCGGGTTTTGGTTTTTGGGCATGACCTATGGGATTTATATGCATGTTTCCGGCTTCAGCTTTTGGTATCCGATGCTGATGAGCCTGACAATTTTCGCCGGGTCCGCGGAATTTGTGGCGGTGAACCTGCTGCTGGGGGCCTTTAACCCGCTGCAGGCCCTGGTCATGACCCTGATGCTCAACGCCCGGCACTTGTTCTATGGCATTTCTATGCTGGACAAGTTCAAGGGAACCGGATGGAAAAAGTTCTATCTCATTTTCGGCATGTGTGACGAGAGCTTCTCCATCAACTACACGGCCGATATCCCGGCCGATGTGGACAGGGGCTGGTTTATGTTCTTTGTGACCCTGCTCAACCATTTTTATTGGTTTTTCGGCGCAACGCTGGGCGGCGTCTTCGGCTCCCTGATCCACTTCAACACGGAGGGCCTCGATTTTGTGATGACTGCCATGTTTGTGGTGATTTTCCTGGAACAGTGGCTCAAGGACAAAACTCACACCAGTGCGCTGCTGGGCCTGGGCCTGTCTGTTCTGTGCCTGATCGCGTTCGGGTCGGAACAGTTCCTCATTCCCGCCATGGCGGCCATTCTCGGTGTGCTGACCCTCTTGCGCAAGCCCATGGAGAAAGGCGGTGACGCGGCATGACGTTGACGCAGCAGCTCATTACAATCCTGATGGTGATCCTCGGAACCATGCTGACCCGGTTCCTGCCCTTTCTCCTGTTTCCCGCCGGAAAGCCGACGCCGAAGTATATCCGGTATTTGGGCACCGTTCTGCCCGCGGCGGTGTTTGGCCTGCTGGAGGTCTACTGCCTGAAGGACGTCAGCCTGTTCACCGGGAGCCACGGCATTCCGGAGCTGATTTCCATCGTGGTGGTGGCGGCGCTGCACCTGTGGAAGCGGCAGATGCTGCTGTCCATTGCGGGAGGCACTGTGTGCTATATGCTGCTGGTGCAGCTGGTGTTTTAAGAGGACGCTCCGATCAGGCCGTATTTCAACTTGATCCGGTCCAGCTTTTCCAGCATGGGCTCGGCGGCGAACCACAGGAAGATCCAGGTGGCGGCGGCGTGAATGCAGTCGATGGGGAAGCCGGAGACGTAGTAGGTCAAAATGGTGCCCTTGTCCAGGGTGCCGGCCCACATGAGGGCGGAGGCCGGGTTCAGAATGCCGCCGTAGATCACAATGCAGGCCAGGGCGCCGTAGATGCACAGGGAGACCTTACTCCGCCGCAGCAGACCTTTGCGGAACAGAACGCCGGCGAAAAAGCCCACGAGCCCCATGGCGAACATCTGCCACGGCGTCCAGGGTCCCTGGCTGAACAGGACGTTGGAGGCCAGCATGGTCATGGCGCCCACCAGGAATCCCGTCTCGCCGCCGAAGGCCACCCCGGCGATGATGGCGACGGCCCACACCGGCTTGAATTCCGGCAGCATGAAGAAAGCCGCCCGGCCCGCCACGCCGATGGCGCAGAGGACGGCGATGACAACCAACTCCCTGGCCTGGGGCTTGCGGCCCTCAAAGACCAGGAAAAAGGGCAGCATCATCTCCAGCAGAATCAGAAGAGAAATGAACAGGTACTTTCTGCCGCCCAGATAGGTCTCTCCCACGAACAAGGTCACGGGAATCAGAAAGACAATCAGAACGGCGGCTGCGGCGGTGCGTTTGGGCAGCTTCCGGCTGTGCCCGGCCGGCTGCACCGGATGACCGGTGGGGCGGCTTTTGCGGGAGATGCTGGCTGCGAACACGAACAAGGCGCCGAGGAACACGCCGTAGATCCAGAGCTGGTCCCGGGATAAGGCGGTCAGTCCGCTTGCGGTGATGCGCGTTGTCAGGTCAGACACGCCGATGAAGCGGAGAAAGAGCAACAGGGCGGCCGCACCGGAGAATGCAGCCAGGAGCTTGCGCCACCAGGGCAGGGGAGCGGGCTTCCAATCGGCGCTTTCCGCCTGAGGCCGGGGCAGGGGGATCTCATCCTCCGGCAGGGCCGGAGCGGGCGGCAGCGTTCCGCCGCAGGCGCCAATCAGGTCCTCCGGCGTCACCGCATCCGGCAGCAGGGCGCGGGACATGCGGTTGGCGGAGGTGGTGTAGAAGCTGTTGCCGGAGAAGAACGCCCGGGGCGCCGCATCGGTCACGATGCCGCCGTCAAAGAATAATGCGCAGCGGTGGGCGTAGCGGGCGCAGAACTCGATGTCGTGGCTGACCATGACAATGGATACGCTTCGCCGCAGCAGCACCTGCAGAATTTCCGCGAAGCTCTGCTTGAATTCCGCGTCCAGGCCCTTGGTGGGCTCGTCCAGCAGCAGGATATCCGGGTCCAGCAGCAGGATTTTTGCCAGAGCTGCCCGCTGCTGCTCGCCACCGGACAGGTCGTAGGGGTGCCGGTCCAGCAGCTGCTCCAGGCGGCAGAGCTGTACGGCCCGGGCCACTCTTTTTTCCCGGTCGGCGGCGGGCATCTTGCGGCCCTTCAGAATCTCAAACAAATCCTCCCGGACGGTTTTCTTCACGAACAGCGCCTGGGGATTCTGGGGCAGAACGCCGATGGAGCCGGTCGCTTGGAGTTCGCCGCGATAGGGCTTCAGCAGCCCGGCCAGGAGCTTCAGGCTGGTGGTCTTTCCCGTGCCGTTGCCGCCCAGCAAGGCCAGAAATTCGCCCTTCCGGAGGGTCAGGGACAGCCCCTTTACAACATCCGGCCCATCCTTTTCGTATTTGAACCAAAGCTCCCGGGCCTCGGCCACGGGGCCGTCTGGATAAACAGGTCTCTGCGCCTCCGGCAAAGCCGCCAGGGGCGCTTTTTTTGCGTATTCCTCCAGCCATTCCCGGCCGTCCCGGACGGTAATGGGACAGGCGGTGCCGGTATCCACCGCCGCCCACACCCGCATGGCCGTGGGCATGGCCAGGAACATGGCGTGGCCCTGCGCTTTCAGCTGGGCGCCGACTTCCGCCGGCGTTCCGGTGCAGAGCAGTCTGCCGCGGTCCATCACCGCCACGGAGGAGGCCAGGGGAAAGGCCTCCTCCAGCCGGTGCTCCGTCAGGAGGATGGTGGTCCCCAGCTCCCGGTTGATCTTCCCCAGGGTGGCCAGGAAGTCCGATGCGGCAATGGGGTCCAGCTGGGAGGTCGGCTCGTCCAGAATCAGCACGCTGGGCTGCATGGCCATGACGGCGGCCAGGTTCAGCAGCTGTTTCTGCCCGCCGGACAGCTCTGTCACATTTTGATAGAACCATCCCTCCATGCCGAAGAAAGAAGCCATCTCCGCCACCCGCCGCCGGATGGTGGGGGTGTCCATGCCCAGGCTCTCCAGGCCAAAGGCCAGCTCGTGCCAGACCTTGTCCGTGACGATCTGGTTTTCCGGCGACTGCTGGACAAAGCCGATTTTCTGCGCCTGGGTCCGCTGGTCCAGACAGTCCAGCGGCTGTCCCTCGAAGAGAATCTCTCCCGTCCTGGTTCCGTGGGGCGCCAGGACGGTTTTTAGCTGCCGCAGCAGCGTGGATTTTCCGCAGCCGGAGGGGCCGCAGAGCACCACGAATGCACCGGACCGGATGGTCAGGCTCAGACCGTCGATGGCTTTTTCCTGCTGTTCCGGATAAGAAAAGCTCAAATTACGGATTGCAAGCGCTTCCACTTCCAGTCCTCCATTCCGTTTAAGATCACCGGGGTCAGGCACAGGGCCAGATAGACGAGCTGAAAGCTGATGGGGAACGCCCCGGTCAGCGTCCCCTGGATGGTGGGATAGTACCGCCACCGCAGGCCGCCGGCACTCCAACCGGCGGCAATGTAGAAGCCGCAGAACACCAGCCACACCAGGGCCGCCCGATCCCGGTCGTCAAAGCGGTAAATGGAAAAGGCTGTCCGGCCCGGCAGGCCATAGCCCCGGCTTTTCATGCTGTCCGCCGTCTCAATGGCGTTTTCCAGGCTCCAGGTCACCAGGATGGACACCATGGTGATCCCGTTTCTGGCCCGCCGGAGCAGGCTCCCCGTGGAGGCGTCCCGGCCCACGCAGGCCTGCGCCTGGGAGACCACCCGGAGCTGGGCCCGGAATCTGGGGACGAACCGCAGGGTCATGGACAGTACCAGGCTCAGGGCCGGGATCACCCGGCCAAAGAGATACACGAACTTGTCCGAGGTCATGACGGCGTTGTAGCAGGAGAACCAGGTGAGGACGCTGGCCAGTATGCAGGCGGCGGCCAGACCATAGACGATACTCTCCAGGGTCAGGGGATTCCCGGAGGGCAGGTAGGTCAGAATGGTGGCCCCCTCGTGGTTGAAGGCCGGATTGACCAGGGCCGCCAGAAGCACCATGGGCAGCAGGGCCGTCAGGCCGAGCCGGACGGCCCTGCTGCCGTCGAGATACACGGCGTAGGTCAGGGCGGAGATCAGAGAAATCAGCAGGCTGACCGGGTGCATGAAAAACATGGTAAAGACCAGCACCAGGGCAAAATACAGAAAATTGACCGCCGGATGATAGGAGGAAAAGGCGTCTCGGTTTTGCGTAAGGCATCACGCTCCGTCAGCTTGTCAAGGAGTTGTCGCCGATGTCCTTGCCCAGGTCGCAGGTATAGACCCAGCACACCACGTCGCCGTCCTGCAGCGCGTAGCGGCTGCAGCCGTAGTTGGGGAACCAGTCGTTGACCTTGTACATCCAGCCGGACAGGTTCCCGCAGTCGAATTCATAGAGATTGCCGATGCCCTCGATGTACGCGGAGTTGTACATGGGGGTGTTGGAGTATTCCATGTGGATTTTGTTTTCCTGGCAGACCCGCAGGAGCACGTCAAAGACGCTCTCCCCCTGGCGGAAGGTCGCAGTCACAGGCTGCAAAATCCAGCCGTCTGCCGGGACCAGCTCCGTCTTTTCCGGGTCCAGCTGGTCCATGTGCTCCAGAATGGTGGCGCAGGAGATGGAGAGGGTGCAGGTATAGGCGGCGTCCGTGACTTCCGCGTCCTGAGGCTCCACCGGCGCGGGCCTGCCCTCTGGAATGGGGTCGGTCAGATAGGGATCTTTGCCGGCCTCCGCTTCGGGGGCCGGGACAGCGTCCGCCGGGGCTTCCTGGGCCTGGCAGCCGCATAGGGAAACGGCCAGGAGCAGCGCCGCCAGCAGGGCGGCGGCAAGGCATCTGCGTGGATGTTTGTTTCCCATGGCTTATAGCTTCCCTGCCAGCTTCAGCATGTTGTAGACCATCTGGGCGATTTCACAGCGCAGAATGGCCTTGGTGGGCTGGAGAGAGCCGGACCAGGAGACAATACCGCTGGCGCAGCAGCTGGCCATGGCGCCTTTCGCCCAATCTGCCACTGCGGCTCCGTCGGAGAACAGGGCCAGGACCTCGTCGGCGTCATCCGCGGCGATATCCAGCTTCAGAACCTTGGCGGCCCGGGCCACCATGGTGGCGGCTTCCTGCCGGGTGATGGTGCCCTCGGGATTGAATTTTCCGCCGCCCACGCCGTTGACAATGCCCTTGTCGCTGGCCGTGCCCACAAAGCCGGCGTACCAGGTGCTGGCTGCCACGTCGGAAAAGGCGCTGTTGGCCTTCGGATCCAGACCCAGGGCTTTCACCGTGATGGTGCAGAATTCGGCCCGGGTCATGGTTTTGTTGGGGGCGAAGGTGCCGTCGCCCATGCCATTGAGAATGGCTTTCTCCACCAGCGCGTCAATGGCCTGCTGGTTGGCGTGGCCTGCGATGTCGGAGAAGGCGGCGCTGCCGGAGGAGGAGCCGGCGGGAGAGCCGCTGGACATCCGGTAGAGGCTGCTCTGGCCGTTGGCAATCCGGTTGGCGGCCACCAGAGCGTAGAAGCCCTGCTCCGTGGCCATACCGTCGGCGCCGCTGCCGCCGCCCGCCACATGGGTGAAGCCGCTGCCCTTGACGTAGAACTGCATCATGCCGTCCAGCGCCGTGCTGCCGTTTTTCACAAAGCGGCTATCCTCCAGGGAAATGCCCAGCTCGCACAGGGCTACGACCACCTGGGCGCAGGATTCGCAGTTGGCGGTGCCGTAGGAGGAGAAGGTGCCGTCGCTGTTCTGGTGCTTGGAGAGCCAGGTCAGGGCCCGGTCCGTGGCGGCCTGGACCGCCTTTTGATCCTGATATTTGGCCAGGGCCTGCAGGGCCATGGCGGTCATGTCCGCGTCGGCGTCCAGACCGTCCAGGGACCAGCCGCCGCCGGAGATTTCGCAGCTCAGAATATAGTCGATGTAGTCCTGCCGGACGTCACAGGCATAGCTGCCGCTGTCCAGGGCGATCAGGGCGAAGATGGGGCCGTTGACGCCCTGCCAGATCACCTTATCATAGTCCTTCAGGGGCTCCACCAGGTTGTAGCCGCCCACATTGGTGGGATCCTTGCCCATGGCAGTGAGGGCCAGAACGACGCGGGAATACTCGGTGTACTTGCGGCTGTGGAGGACGCCCTGGCACTGCTTCACATAGGAGACCACGTTTTGATCGTAGCCCGACGGCACGCTGTAGCCGCCGCGGGCCAGACCCAGGACGGCCCACTCGCCGCCGATGGAGCCGACCTGGGGATTGGGGGTGGTTTTCTGGATGTAGCTGGCCGTATCCTTGACCGCATCGGAGACCGGCACAGCGAAAGCCGGAACCGTCAGGCCCAGGCAGATCACAAGCGCCAGGACAAGGGCCAGCACGTTGCGTATTTTCATGATGAAACCTCCTCATTCGGGGATACTCAAAAGACCGCGAATGCCAGGCCCGGTTTTCCCGGGTCTGGCCAGACTGTCGATAAACCCTCTGCCGAAAAAACAGAATCAGGTTCCAATCCGGCAGCCTCGCAGAGTTTTCCCGCCCGCAGGCGGGAAAATAAAGCTAAAATCCTCAAAATTCCGGGACATGCGCCTGGAATTTTGACCTATAATCGGGCAAGTGTGCGCCTTTGGCGTGCGCGCAGCCCGATGCAAATTCTCCTTCGATCAAAGCCTGCTTTGATCGATAGCGTGTCGAAAAGACTTTTTCAACACGCTGGCCAGACCCGGTTTTCCCGGGTCTGGCTGCTGTGATGGGGGAAATCAGCCCGCTTTCACCACGTTCTCCACGAAGCGGTGCAGGATGGCTGCAACCTCCGCGCGGGTGGCGGTACCCTGGGGCGCCAGGGTTGTGGCCGTGCGGCCGTTGATCAGGCCCTCGGCATTGGCCCACTTCAGTGCCTTCAAGGCATAGGCCGAGATCTGGGTGTAATCGCTGTAGTCCGTCAGGCTGTTGGCGGCCCTGACACTGTAGTTCTTGTACTGGGCGTAGCGGTACAGGATGGCGGCCATCTGCTCCCGGGTGATGCTGTCGGTGGGGCCGAACTTGCCGTTGCCGTAGCCGTTGACAATCTCATGCTTGGTGGCCCAGATGACGGCGTCGGTGTACCACTGGTTGGAGGCCACATCGGTGAAGTCGCTGGAGCCGGTGACCTTGGGCTCACCCTCCAGGCGGTACAGGACCGTCACCAGCATGGCCCGGTTCATGGCGGCGTTGGGGGAGAAGGTGGTATTGGACGTGCCGTTGAACAGGCCGTTCTCCACCACAAACTGCACATCGTCATAGAACCAGTCGTTCTTGCTCACATCGGTGAATTCTGCGGCGTCCGTCTGATTCTGCTTCTTGGCATAGGCCTCCGGAGAAATGTCCTCGGCCTCCAGCCAGCGGTAGTAATACTGGCTGGACGCGCTGCGCTCCTCCAGGGTGTAGTCGTCCACATAGTGCCAGATGATGCGGTCGCCGTCTTTCAGGGTGTAATCCTTCAGGCCCACGCTGGGATGGATTCCGTTGACGGTGTACATCCAGCCGGAGTTCTTGCCGTTGTCGAACTCGCCCAGCCAGTAGCCGCCCAGAACGGTGGGCGCCTGGATGGAGGAAACATAGTTGCTGGAAGCGCCCTGCTGGCGCAGGCCGTTGTCGGCAATGGCCCGGATGAAGACGTCATACATGGTGGCGCCGGGATCCATGGTATAGGTGGTGGTGGGGATCCAGGTGATGTACGCCTCGTGGTCTGTCACGCCGCGGTCGTGCTGGGTATCGCCGATGAGGCGGAAGGTGACGGTGATCTGCTCACCCTCGGCGATGGCCTCGGCGCTGCGTTTGACATAGCTGAGAATGCTGTCAATTTCGTCGGTGTTTTCCGCCCTGTCCACGGCCTCCAGGCCGTCGTTCAGCAGGGTGCGGAGCTTGCTCCAGTTTTCCTTGGTATAGTCGGATTCTTTCAGCTGACCGAACCAATCCTGCAGCTCGTCCTTGGCGGCTTCCTTTGCCTGGGCCAGGAGGCGGTCAAAGGTCTGGCGCAGTGCAGCCAGTCTGGCCGCGTTCGGCACGTCCGCCTTCTGGGCTTCAGTCAGGGCGCTGTAGGCCTGTTCCACCTGCTCCAGGGCCGCCTGGGTCTTGGCGTCCGCCTGGGTGACGGTCAGAGCGGCGATGGCTTCCTCCACGTCCCGGGCCGGGTCCTCCGTCTCTGTAAAGACGGCAGTTACGGTCACATCAGCGGCGGGCATGGTAAAGGTGCTGCCGGTCAGGGCCACAGGCACGCCGGAGGCGTCGGCTGCGGTCAGGCTCTTCAGTTCATAGCCGATGTCGGGTGTGGCGGTGATGGTGACGGTGGCACCGGCAGGTGCCAGCTCCGGCTCCACGGTCACCTGGCCATTGGACACGGGCGCTACGGTGACGGTATACTTGGTTTCGCGGCTGACGGTCATGTCGTAGAGGCTGCGGGCTCCTGCGGCCAGACGCCGGCAGGCAACCAGGGCGTAGAAGGCCTGCTCCGTGGCCATCTGGTTGAATTCGCCGTCCTGGACATGGGCGAAGCCCTGATCCTTCACATAGAAAGCCGTCAGGCCGTCCAGCAGGGTCTTGCCGTCTTGGGTGAACTGCGCATCGGTGGCGGGATCCCGGCCCAGCTCGGTCAGGGCCACCAGAATCTGGGCGACGGTCTCCGCCGAGGGGTCGTTGACGCCGTCGCTGACAGTGCCCTCGCCGGTCATTTTTTCGGCCAGGAAGGCCAGCGCCTGATCCACGGCGGCCTTCACCCGGGCGTTTTCATAGTCCGGCGCCAGGGCCTGGATGACCATGGCCGTGGCGTCCAGATCGCTGGCTCCGCTGGTGATGGCCCAGCCGCCGTCGGTGTTCTGGCTGCCCAGGAGGCTGTCAATCAGGTCCTGTTCGTTGGAGGTGGGGTAATCGGCCGCGCGGAGCGCCAGCAGGGCGAAGGCTGTGCCGTTGTTGCCCTGTCCCGTGGCCCAGGCGGTGCTGCCGAAGGCCTTCAGCAGGTCATGGCCCTCGAACTCGGCGGGGTCATAGCCCAGAGCCGTCAGAGCCAGGGAAATTCTGGAATTGTCCGTGGACTTGTACTGGTGCAGTTGTCCGGCGGTGTTGATTTTGCTTTGGATATACGCCTTGACCGCAGCCAGGTAGGCTGTTTTCTGGGCCTCCGTGGGAGCCTGATCCAGGGCCCGGGCCAGGCCGAACATCAGCCATTCGCCACCGATGGAACCGGTGGAGACTTCGGTTTCCAGCAGAGTCTGCGCCGTGGTTTGGTAGATCTCATCCAGCGTGGGTGCGGCCGCTTCGGTTTCTATGGTGAGTCCGCTGACCCAACCCAGGTCGCTGCCGCTCTTGGAGTTGCTGTCCTTGGCATAGGAGAAGGTCAGCGTATAGGTGCCGACCTCCAGCTGGCGTTCAAAGGAGCCGGTGTTCTCGCCGCTGATGCCGTTGACGATGGCCTCATCGCCCAGGGAGATGGTCAGCTTGTCGTATTTGGTTTCCGAGGATACGCCGTAGTCAAACCGGACGGTGCCTGCGGCGCTCAGAACCACGGTCAGAGAGGTGGAAGAGGTGGAGCTGTTGACTTCCTGGTTGGTGCTCTCGAACCGGTCGGTGGTTTCGTTGAAGATCCAGGGGTAATTGCCGTCGGTCATGGTCACGTTGGAGATGCCGTCGCCGGTCAGAGTCACATGGGCCAGGCGCGGATCGTTCCATTCCACAAGACCGGTTTCCCCGCAGACCGCGCAGGTGTAGATCTCGTATGACGCCAAATAATTAAAAAAAAAATCCAGCGGCGTATGGCCGGTGGCCGGGAGAATGTCGGTCCTGGTGCTGTCTCTTATACACATCTGACGCTGCCGACGATA